>JANPDZ010000646.1:0-1900 GCA_031431735.1 Acidobacteriota bacterium
CAAGCGTCCCCGCTTGCCATGAGCGTCGTTTCGACGCGAACAAACCTGTGTCCTCTAAATTTCTGAAGATGAACGCCACTACGCCGCTTCTCAGCGACGTTTGCAAGCGGGGACGCTTGCGCTCCAGTCGAAAAAATTACCCGATCGCCTTGCCGATTTCGTTTCTAAAAAATCTCGTTAAACGTAGCGCGCCGTTTGTTAAAAGCCGCGCGCTTTTTTTCTTGAAATGCTGAAACGGCAGTGCAATTTCCAAATTCAGTTTGGGTTTTCGGACAAATTCCAAACATTGTGCGCCTGATTCCGTCTTTTCCGACGCGTTTTCGAGCATATTTTTTTCGCGCTCTTTATCTTTTTGCGCATGATAAATGACGGCTTGCATAAACCAAGCATCGGAATATGTTCGGTCGAGCGAAATGGCATGTTGCAGATGACGCAATGCCAAAACATCTTCTTTTAGATGAAAATAAGCGCAACCGATCAGATAATGAAGTTCGGGAATTTCCGCGTTTTCCAAAGCCAATTTGAAAGCCGCGACGCTTTCCGTCCAATTTTCTTCAAACGCCGCCGAAATTCCCCATACAAAATTGACGACCCGCGAAGTTTTTTTGTTTTCCGCCATAATGCTCAAACATCGCCGTGCTTTTTCGGTTTCGGCTTCATCTGCGTAAATTACGCCTAAAAAAAGTAAAGTTTCGAAGTTGTCTGGAGCCAGTTCAAACACTTTTTCGAGATATTTTTTGGCTTCGGGAAATTTATCGGCGAAAAAGTAAGTTTTGGCAACAAATGAAAGCAACGAAATATTGCGCGGCGAAAGCAACGCGGCGCGTTCGAGCATCCGAAACGCTTCTTTCTCTTCGTGTTTTTCCAACAGTTTCGAGGCCTGACTCAAAAGTTTTCTAAAAAGTTCGGTATTTGGCGAATCGTGTTCGGCAATAATATCTTCAATCTGCTGTGATTCTTTTTCTTTTTCGTCCCGGGTTGATTGACGACGAAGCTGTTTGTTTTTTTCCGTTTCTTCGCTAATGCCGAGGTTTTGATTTAGAAATTTAACCTGATGCTGATTTTCTTTGACGATTTTTCCCTGTTCGCGAATGATTTCCATTGTGATCCGCAAACTTTCGCTCATCTGCACAAGCCGCAATTCAAGCAGCGAAACACGTTCGAGAAGATGATCTTCGTAAAACGAAGGAACATGATTGGTATCATATTGCAAAGAATTCGGGAAAACAACCAGCAGCAAACGCGTGCCGCAATGCTGACAATGAGTATCTCGCAAACTGTTTTGCGAGCGGCAATTTTGACAATAAATCGAGGTTCTTTCCACAATAAATTAGTGGAGAGTGGAGAGTGGAGAGAAAAATCCCCAAACTCTCCACTCTCCACTCTCCACTCTCCACTCAATCTAAATCCAATGGATTCCGATACGGCACATCCTTTTCGTCGCCGGCGCGCTTCATCGCTTCTTTGAATTTTTCGTCCAAGAGCCGTTCGCGGTCTTTCATCGAGGACATTTCCTGCGAAAAAAGTTGGTCGCGCAATTCTTTTTGTTTAGTCAGTTCGCCTTTTAAGTCTTCGAAGGAACCGAGAACTTTTTTCTTTTCCTCGTGCGCGAGAATTGCGCCGGTTTGCGCGTCAATCGTCAGCGCGGCTTCGCAGCACGGGCAAATTACACTGAATTTTTCCATAGCTTAGAAATTATACAATATCTTAGGACTTACGCAAGAAAAAGTTTTTAACGCAAAGTCGCCAAGAGGCAAAGCCATTAGTATCTACACAAGTCAAAAACATTGATTTTAGCTCTGAAAGAGCGGGATATAATAGCCTGGCGCATCGCGCTAGGTCGGCGATACATAATTTCACTAAGCCCTGAAAGGGCGCAATATTGATAATTTCGCCCTTT
>JANPDZ010000647.1:0-5126 GCA_031431735.1 Acidobacteriota bacterium
GGCGCGGATATGTTTATGATGCCGTCAAAATTTGAGCCGTGCGGATTAAATCAAATGTATAGCTTGCGTTATGGAACCATACCGATCGTTCGCGCAGTCGGCGGTCTCGACGATACCGTTCAAAATTTCGATGCGGTCAGCGGCACCGGCAACGGTTTTAAGTTCAGCGAATATCAAGCCGACAAGTTTCTGGAAAAGATTTATGAAGCATTATTTGCATATTACGACAAAGATGTCTGGCGAAAATTGCAGTGGAACGGAATGGCGATTGATAATTCGTGGAAAAACGCGGCGCGAAAATATGTTGCGCTTTACAGCGCAGTGCATAGTGCATAGTGCATAGTGCAAAGTTTGAATAAAATATTTCGGCACTATGCACTATGCACTATGCACTATGCACTATAAAAGTTATGAAAGAGAGTATCCTCAAGGACAAGGCTTATAAGTTTGCTTTGCGAATTGTAAAATTGAATAAGTTTTTGAATGAGGAGAAGAGAGAATTTGTTCTTTCAAAACAGATTTTGCGTGCAGGAACATCGGTTGGCGCGAATATTGTTGAAGGTAATAGGGCAGAATCAATGCCTGATTTTATTCACAAGCTTTCGATTTCATTAAAAGAATCATTTGAAACCGAATATTGGTTAAATTTGTTAAAAGACAGCGATTACATTTCGGAAAAACAAGCCGAATCGTTGATTTTAGATTGCAACGAACTACAAAAAATGTTGGTTACATCAATTAAAACAGCGAAGAAAAATAGTGCATAGTGCATAGTGCATAGTGCATAGTGCAAAGTTCCATTTTGCTTTTAACTATGCACTATGCACTATGCACTATGCACTATGCACTAAATTATGATTATTGTCATCATTGGCGCCCAATGGGGCGACGAGGGAAAAGGAAAAGTTGTTGATTTGTTGGCAGACAGATTCGATATTGTCGCCCGTTATCAGGGCGGACATAACGCCGGACATTCGGTATATGTCGGCGATAAAGCGTTTGTTTTAAGGCTCTTGCCTTCGGGCATCATTCACGAAGACAAAACTTGCGTGCTCGGCAACGGCATGGTCATTGACCCGAAAGCTTTTTTCGAGGAAGTTGACCAGATGGAAGCGCAGGGAATTTTCGTGACACCCGAACGGTTAAAGGTCAGTTCGCGGGCGCATCTGATCATGCCGTATCACCGCGCACTCGACCATACGAGCGAAGAACGCCTCGGCAACGAAAAGATCGGCACGACCTTGCGCGGCATCGGTCCCGCATATGAAGACAAAGCCGGACGGCGCGGCATTCGTGTTTCCGACGCGCTCGTTCCCGATCTTTTGAAGTTAAGGATTGAACGAAATCTCGAAGAAGCAAACCGCATCATCGTGCTTTACGGACGCGAGCCGCTTCGCGCTGACGAAATTCTGGCAGAGATTGAACCGCTCGTTGAACGTCTGCGCCCGTTTGTCGCGGAAACATCGCATTTCTTTGCCGAAGCCAAAAAGCAAAACAAAAAGATCCTGCTCGAAGGCGCGCAGGCGACCCTTCTTGACGTTGACCACGGAACTTATCCGTATGTCACCTCGTCAAACCCGACGGCGGGCGGCGCGGCAGTTGGCACGGGAATTCCGCCGCATCATATTTCCGGTGTGCTCGGAATTGTCCGCACCTACGCGACACGAGTCGGCGAAGGCCCTTTCCCGACCGAAATGCTCGATGCCGAAGAAGACATGGCGAATTTGATTCGCAAGCGGGGCAACGAATACGGTTCGGTCACCAAACGTCCGCGCCGTTGCGGTTGGTTCGACGCGGTCGCGACAAAATATGCCGCCGAACTCAATGGTTTCGATTCGCTGGCGCTGACAAAATTAGACGTGCTTGATGCGCTTTCAGAAATAAAGGTCTGTATCGGCTACGAGATTGACGGCAAACGGATTGATACTTTTCCGGCGGTTTCGTATGATCTGGCAAAGATCAAGCCCGTTTATGAAACACTTCCGGGTTGGCAAAGCGAAACTTTGGGTACGACAAAAATTGAAGATTTACCGACCGAAGCGCGTAAATACGTCGAATTTTTATCGAATTCAATCGGAGTTGAAATCGGTTTGATCTCAACCGGACCCGAACGCGACCAAACGATCATCTTGCAAGATTCTGTTATGGAAAGCTGGTTTAAAAGTTAGTTGTTTTGAAATATAAGAGTTGGGACTTGCCAACACTAATTGCAATATGTAAAATCATTGTTTCGGTTTGAGGTTGGAAGAACGTCCAACTTTAGAAAGTGTGGTCTGATAGCTCAGTCGGTAGAGCAAATGGCTTTTAACCATTGGGTCGAAGGTTCGAGTCCTTCTCAGATCACCATTATTTTCAATAAGTTAGGGCAACCAAAACGGTTGCCCTTTGCTTGTTTGAGTGCCTATTGAGTGCCAAACTCAAAAAATCACCTTCCAAACATCAATTTTTCCATTTTGATCGTTGCGTCTTTCTGCATTGTTGGTAAGACATGGCTGTAAGTGTCAAGCGTTAAAACGATTGAAGCGTGTCCTAATCGCTCGGAAACAACCTTTGGATTTTCACCCGCGGACAACAGCAAAGTTGCCGTTGTGTGCCGTAAATCATAAAGACGAATTTTCGGCAATCCGGCTTTATCTCGAATCGGTTTGAAATGTCTGCGTAGCAAGTTGCCGTGAAGTAAAGGAGTTCCAATTTCAGACGCAAAAACTAAATCCAGGTTTTCATAGCTTGCGCCAAGTTTCATTCTTTCTTCAAGTTGGTTGCGTCTGTGAGTTTTCAAAGCGTTTATCAGAGAATTTGAAATTGGTATGCTTCGACGGCTTTTCTTTGTTTTCGGTTCGGTAAAGATATATCCGCCACCTTTTTTGACAACCAAAGCGCGTCTGACAGATAAAGCCTTATTTTCAAAATCAATGTCTTTCCATTGCAAGCCAAGATATTCTTCGGGTCGCATACCTGTTTCGATTGCCAGAAGAAAAGCCGGATAGTATTTATCATCCTTCGCCGCGTCAAGAAAAGTTTGGGTTTCTTTGGGCGTGAAATACATCATTTCGGTCTTTTCCATTCTCGGAAGTTCGCACAGTTCGCACGGGTTTTGAGATAGCATTTTCCATCTGACAGCTTGCTTTAAGGCAGACGATAGGACGTTGTGAACGTGCCGAATGGTTTTCGGCGAATAGTTCGCCTTTTTCATTTCGTTGTAGAGTTTTTGAACGTCGTAGGCTTGAATATCGGAAAGCCGTTTTGCGCCAAGTCTTTTTCTGACATGGCAATTCAAAAGAGATTCGTAATTATCGAAAGTCCGCGCCCGGAGTTTATTTTTTGCGCTTTCTTCAAGCCATTTGTCCAAGTATTCATTCAAAGGCATTGAAGCTGGCTCAATCAAAACGCCTAAATCTTTTTCGCGGGTTTTTGCCGTTAAGAATTTCTGAGCGTCTTTTTTTGAGCCGTGAATTGTTTTATTGAAATACTTTCGCTTGCCGTTGGCTTCACGTCCAATAAAGATGCGAACATACCAAGCGTTTTCACCGCGTTTAACAATTTGCCCTGCCATAATTTTATTTTTTGGAAAGGACACGCTTTTTGTTAAACTCAAGCCGTGTCCTTTGGTTTCTGTGATTAGTTTCCTTTGGATAATTCGGGATTAGGGAAGTTGACGCTTTCCTAATCCTTTGCCATTTATGCCGTTTGACGTTGCTTTGCGAGTCCGATGTGCAAACTCAAGGCTGATACTGCGTGATAGCAAACCAAGCCTCTTTCCGCGCCTTTGCAAGTGCAAGTAACCGTTTTATAACCGCGTTCGTCTTTGCGACAAATAACCGTGTAAGAGCCCGATCTGCCGGAAACGCGATAGCGTCCGAAATGGTCAAATTCGACGCGCGGACGAATTTTCAACGCCTTTGCAATCGCTCTTTCAAGCTGTGTTTTGTCTTTCAAAATAAACATTTTCTTATCCTTCCTTTTAGCTGAATTGTCATTTCTGACTAATTAAAGATTAACAGATTTGTTAATCTTTATCAAGTAAAGAATAACATTTGCGTTAATCTTTTTCATCGTTTATTCTTTTCAAGATGAACAAAATTACTGCTAAACAAGCCGCCGACAAATTGAATGTGAATGACAGCCGAATTAGACAGCTAATTATTTCGGGCAAACTTCCGGCTGAAAAGTATGGCAATTTATGGCTTATCAACGAACAAGATTTAGAACTTGTCAAAGACCGCAAACCGACAGGCAGACCGCCGAAAGCTAAAGATACGGAATAAACTTCACTTTTACAGATGCCCGGACCGACGTTCGACGATACCGCCGCTTTCGCCGTTATCAGCTCTCCACTCTTAACTCTTAACTCTCGACTCCTTCCAAACCATACACTTCTGCGATCGCGGCTTGAATGTCGAGAGAAAGACCGCCGCCCTGCAAATCAATTTCCGTTTTATCAACGATCTTGCCGTAAAGTGAATCTTGAATAATTTCAAACGCCTTCGGATTGCCCTTCATTGCCGCTTGAATTATGCCAAGCGCGGCGGCTTCGTGAAGTGAAACGATCAGCTTTTTGGTAATATCGCGCGGGTCCGAAACCTTGATCTTGATTTTGAGGAGCCGGGCAAAGACCGTTGCGCGGTTCGGGCAACCTTTGCGTGAATTACTACCTTTTGGCGGCTGATTTTCGCTTGTGAAAGGTTTTGGTTTTAATGTTGCTCTGTTTCCCATATTTCTACGACACTTCTACGGCACTTCTACGCCCTTTCCGGTCAAAAGCGGGCATTTAACAATTTTACCCTCTTTCGTTTGATTAAACCTCTTTAACAATCGGAGCGCGTTTTCTATCTTGCCAGACGTGAATCAATTTTCGGGCGTTTGCCGGACATTTAAAGTTTTTGATGGTTTCCATTTCAAAAGCGGACGGCAAGCGGTTTGATTTAACTTGGACAAGCAAAACGTCCGCACCGGAAACGGCGATCACGTCAAACGCGCCTTTGCTTGCCGCCATTCTGAAACATTCGTAACCGATGCTTTCGAGCAGACGCATCGTTTTATATTCGTTTCGATTTCCTTTTGCTTTGTTGTTCATTTCGTTTTTGTGTAAAGGCAAATTTCACAAAACATTTGCCCGTTTGCCGTCG
>JANPDZ010000648.1:0-1774 GCA_031431735.1 Acidobacteriota bacterium
ATTGCCACCGAAGCAATGCTCAAAGCGATCTTGTAAGCGATCGGGAAAAGGCGAAATTGATCAAGAGCATTCTCCAGCGAAAAAAGTTTGAAATTGGAAATCGCGTAAGCGTAGATCAAAACGCCGGGCAAAACGAAGATCGCGCTGTATGGAAGCATCGAATAAAGCCCGAAAAACGGAAAGACGATATTAGCGATAGTTTTCAGGATTCCGGTCACAAACAACGCCCAGAGAATCGCGCCGACTTGTTGACCTCTTTGTGTTTTGCGGTATTTGCGGTATTTCTGAAAAAGAATGATCGCACCATAACCGAACACCAGATAAACATAAACGACGAAAGCATAGGCGAGCGGTGCCAGATCAATTTCAAATTTTCCGTTGTAAAATCCAACCTTGCGAGAAAGAAGTCCAAAGAGCGCGGCCGGAATTAAAACCAGACTCGGCGCGAAAATGATCGCGGCGCGTTTTCTCGGTGTTCGCGCATTTTCGGGGAAAACCCACGCGAATACGACCAAAGAGCATTGCATCAAAAGCGCGATGATAAAGCTCGCCGCCGCCCACCAACTGTTCGAAATATTCTCTTCGTGAAAATTCCAAAAGATCAGATCCTTGATCGTCCAAAGCGCGAGAAACGCAATAAAAGTTGCAAATGTTTGGTGGGCGCGGTTTCGCGGATTTGCCACGAATACATAAAATCCAAGCAAAACGAGGAGAAAAAGCGCGAAAAGATGAAGTAAAACAAGCATAGCGTCGGAAAGATTTTAACGCTAAAAGTTTTTTATGGCGAGAAGCTATCGAAGTTTGATCTTTAAACTCGTGCGGAACCCATTAACATTGAACGGAGGTCCATCAACACGTATGTAAGCCAGATCAATCGAAAGTTTTTTAATTCTGTTAATAGATATTCATTTTTTATCGTAATGCTTCAGTAATAAGTTATTACTCGTAGTAATCGAAAACTTTAAGACTGGAGCACTGGGCATCCGCGGCTTGCCATGAGCGTTGGTTCAACGCGAAAAAGCCTTGTTAAATTCGACGGTATGAGGCTATGAAACGCCATTTTCGCGCCCTGAGCTCAGGCAAGCCGCGGATGCTCGCGCTCTATCAAGTCTTTAAGCCTTGGTTTATTTTGAATAATAACTTATTTGACGTGTAAAAGAAAAGTTTCAAATTTGTTACTTTTGTGACATTAAAGTGTTCCAATAAATATTACAAGCCAAGTATAAAACCGCAAATGATCGAGGTTATACCGAAAGCGATCGGTAAAAAATGTTTGAGTTCGATCATTTCACCTTTTTTGAGTGAACGATGAAGAATCGTAAAAGCCGGAAGAGCGATACTGCCGACGATTCCGCCAAAGATTGCGCCGAAAAAAGCACCGATGACAAAAACAATGATGCCGCCTGCGCCGCCTGAAACGATTCCCCATAATAAACCGAGGAATGGTAGGGCAAAAATCATTGTCGTCCAATTTAAGTTTTCAAAATAACGGATTGCCTTGGCAATTACTTTTCCGGAAAAAAAGCCGACGACCGATGAAATAAGATTGATGATCAACATTACTCCAAAAATCCAACCTTCAAGATGTCCGTCAATTGCAAAACGAATAAACATCGCGACAGGCGGAAATGTACCGAGAATCAAACCGAAATATGAAAAGGTTTTTTCAAGCGAAAGAGGGTTTTTCATCGCTTCAGCTTCTAGTTTTTCCCGCTCAGAATAATACATCTTCTTTTGCCGGGCAGTTTCGGCGTTGATGGTAAGAAGCGAATTC
>JANPDZ010000649.1:0-2118 GCA_031431735.1 Acidobacteriota bacterium
CCGTTTCCGATGCGCCAAACCGATGATTCTTCTGAAACATCAACCGTTTTAATTCTTGATGGGGCAATTGCGTCAAGGCACACAGAATTAGTATTTGCCCGAATAATTGCCGAGGCATCGTCAGGCAAAGTCAAAATGATATTGCCGTCGCCGGTCGTTGCGGTGATCTTTTGAAAATTGCCTTCGAGACTCGTTTCGCCGTCCCCTGTTTCCGATTCGATTTCGCCCGTGAAACCGATCACGCGAATTCTGCCGTCGGTCGAAGCAACTTTGAGTTTGCCGTCAACGTCGCGGACATTGATTGATTCGCCGGCACCTTGCAAATCAATCTCGCCCGAAACATTTTCCAAGCGGATCTCACGATCAGTGTGAATCCGCAGATTCGACTTTTTTGGCACAAATACCTCCACCCGAACGCGCTCGATGTCGCCAAAAAATCCTCGGTCGTCGGAATCTTTGCCGCCGCTGATGATGATTTTTACTTCGGAATCGGAATGATCGACGGTGAATTCAAGCGGCTTTTGGTTGCGTTTTTTCGAGATTCTGGTGATCGAATATTCAACTTCCTGTTTGTCCCAGCCATGAACGCTGACCGCACAATTTTTGGCATCAACTATAACTTTCGGAGTGCCTTTAACAACAAAGGTCTCACTTTTTTTTTCGATGACAGGAGCACCGACAAAAAAGTTTGCTTCCGCTATTCGCGCCATCGCTTCTTTCTGGCGTTTCATTCCTTCGTCAATTCTTGCCTGTATTTCGGCGGTATTTATTTTGGCAAGCGCAGGCTGGATCTTTTCCATTTCCTTCTGCGCTTTTTCCATTTCCTTTCGAGAATTTTCCATCTGCACCGCCATATCTTTTTGCGAGATCTTGACGGCTTTGTTGATGTCTTTGTTCATCTTGCTTGTGTTGACCACACTTTCGCTGTCGCTATCGTCGTCATCATCGTCCCAATCTTCATCGTCGCTGTCTTTACTTTTCTGCGGAAGAAGGTTGGTTGCGGGATTGACGTTTTTACCGTCATTTTTGCGTTTGATGTTCAAACCGCCGTTGACGCTGTTAAGCCGGATCTGAACCTCGCCGCTGCCGATTTTGCCATATAGATCGCGGCCGACATATTGACCTTTGCGAACCGGCAGACCGAAATCGTTGTTGATACTTCCGTTGACCGTATCAGCTTTCACAGTCGCGTTGGCATCCGACGGAATCGTCAGATTCACAGTTCCGTTGACCGTGTCCAATGAAATTCTGCTTGATGATTGCAATTGGTCAAAACTAGCTTCGACCGTGCCGTTGACGGTTGAAAGATTTGCCGTACCGCGCAAGTTGGTGGCAGTCACCTGACCGTTGACGGCCGACGCTTTCGTCAGATTATTGGAATTTGTAATGTTGATCGAACCGTTGACGGTTTCAATTTTGTCCAAAACGGCGTTTTTCGGAACAGTCAGTCGATACTCAACCGAGAGTTTACCGTAATTTTTCCAACCCCGCGTTCCGCTTTCACGCTTCCAGTTATCGTAATTGGTTTCAATTGTTAAAGAATCTTTTTGCGAGTCAATTCTGATTTCGACGTCTGCCAGACGGTCTTTATCATCGGCGGTTTTGACGGCTTCGAGCTTGACTTCGTTGCGGTCCCAGGTATCAATCGTGATCGAACCGTTGACGTTTGAAACGCTGACCCGACCGCTTGCGCTCAACGGATAGGTTTGCTCGAATCGTTCGGTTTCGTCCAAACGGACGATCTTTGTTGTTTCGCTGTTTGTATAATTATTATTTATTTGAACGGGAATACTGGAATCCGATGTAAAAACCACGCCCGCCAGCATTAATGATATTAACCAAGACATAATTGCTTTTCTCCTCTAGTTCGAGTTTTTTATGAAATATTTCGGAAAGTTTTTTCCTTTTACTAATTGGAGAACACCACTCGTTTTCAGTTTGTGACAAGTTTTTTTTATTTTCTCAGGGCTTATTCAAAGTCTCAGTAGATCCAAAATTCAGACAATTATCGAAAGAAACTGCTGCGCGTATTGGATAATGGATAATTGGTAATGGATAAATTCGGTTGTCCGTCAAGCATATTTATCAATTATCCATTATCAATTATCCATTATTCCA
>JANPDZ010000650.1:0-18466 GCA_031431735.1 Acidobacteriota bacterium
TTTGAAAAAAGTAATCCGCAATCCCAAATCCGCAATCCCAAATCATATTATGCCCGTTACAAAACTTTATCTTGTCAGACACGGACAATCTGCTGGAAATGCCGAAGGGCGATTCGGCGGGCATTCCGCCACGCCATTGTCTGAACTCGGGCTAAAACAGGCAAAACTTACGGCGCAGACACTCGCCAAAGAGAAAATTGACGCGATTTACACGAGTGATTTGTTTCGTGCGGTGCAAACTGCTGAACCGCTCGCCAAACTTCTCGATTTACCGATCGTCAAAACGCCCGCTTTTCGCGAACGGCACGTCGGAGTATTGGAAGGCTTAACATTCGATGAATCGAAAGAGACTTTCCCGCAAGACTATTACGCGCTCGTCAACCGCGACATTCATCACATCATCACCAAAGGCGAAAGCTATCGCCATCTGCTGCGCCGCGCAACGGACGAATTAAGTGAAATTTTGCGGAGTCATCAGGGCGAGCGGGTAGCAATTTATTCGCATACCGGCGCGATCTGTTTTTTGACCTTGCATCTGATCGGCGCGATCCACCGCGACACCAAACAAACACCCTGGCTCGTCACTTCAAACTGCGGGATCAACCGTTTTGAAATTCGCGGACGAAATAATGTCCGCGTTCTTGCCGTCAATGATACACGCCACCTTTTGGAAACTACGGGCAATGATTCTTTTGCCGCGCTTTAATACGAATAAAAAAGGCTGAAGCCCGACGAGCCTCAGCCTAAAATTACATTCCAAAAACTTTCGAGTTTAGAATGAGTAACGAACTCCGAACTGGAACGAGCGCGGAGAACCTTGGGTACTATTGTAAATCTTACCAAAATCCGACGACGACGAGCTAATTTGCGGATCCTGCGGCAGACCGAAGGTTGAACGCGTATAATTGCCGCCCGTGGCGTCAAAGTATTGAACGTTGGTAACGTTAAAGGCTTCGACACGGAACTGGAATTTATGGTTTTCGCTCCAGGGCATTGTCCATGTCTTGGAAAGACCTAAATCCATTGTCGAATAACCCGGTCCGCGGAAAACATTGCGTTCGCCGGTTTCACCCGGACGCGCATTACGGAACGAATTAAATGCCGACTGCGGATCGGTAAAGGCATTTTGGGTTGACCGAACAACTCCGAACGTAACCGGTCTGATGCGTGTGCCGTTTGATTGAACATTCCAGTTGGTCGCCCATTGTGCCTGGTCAAATGCCGCTGAAATCGGTTGTCCCGTATTCCAACGATAAATTCCCGCCAATTGCCAACCGCCAACGAAAGCATCGGCAAGTTTATTCATATTGCTGAAATATGTTTTTCCTTTGCCGATCGGAAGCTGGAAAATAAAGTTCGCGTTCAGGAGGTGACGTGTGTCAAAATCCGAAAACGCATAGTTATCCTGCTGACGCAGCGGATTTAACAGGAATTGCGAACCGTATGAACCGCCTGTTTGAAGACCGGAAACATCGTCAAACGATTTCGAGAAAGTATAGTTGATGTCGAATGACAAGGTATCGCCGAGCCGCTGTCTGAGCGAGAACGAAGCACCGTTGTAATCAGAGTTACCAAACGAACCAAATGCTGAAAACGCCGCGTATTGCGGGTGATAGAAAAGATTCGGTCGGGTGCCGAGGTCGTCAATCAATAACTGAATAAAAGTCCAGTCGAGAATATCAAACCCACCAATTTCAAAGCTACCCGTAGGACAAACGCCGTTGACACGCGGGGTGTTGTTGGAACAATCCCTTCCCACCAAAGCATATATTTCCTGAGTTGATGTCAAGGTGCCATCACCGGTATAAACGCCGCCGATACCCGGAAACAGATTTTGGAAATAAGGAATGTTCGCTACCGAAGTGATCGGTGTATTTCTGAGACGTAAGTCGTGCAGAATACCCGCCGCCGTGTACCAATCCATTCTTGATTGTTGGTCAACCAAATTATTCAAAGCATTGACATCGCGTGCACCAAGCAATTTGCGTGCTTTGCGACCGATATACGAGGCTTCAAAATACATTCCGAAAGGAAGCTCACGACCATACGAGACGTTCCAACTGTAATGGGTCGGCGTCGTGATCGTGCCGTCAAGAGACGACTCGATACGCTGCGGACATTCTTCCGTTCCGGCCAAACAGCCGGGCGTGACATCGGTCGCAAATCGTTGAACCGGTGCCGGAATACCCGGAAGAGCGCGAATATTCTGACCGAATCCCGTAAAGAGCGGTGCCCGATTGGTTGTAATATTATACGTATTCGCCGAAATTGTTGTCGAAGACGTAAAACCGATCGACGATAACCCGTCAAAGCTAACCGCAAGTTGTCCACCAAAATGGTCATTGGTTATCGCAAAACCGCCGCGAATGACCGAATCGCCTTCTTTGCCGAAAAGTGCCTTCAAGAATTTATTCTCAAAGTTCGGCGACCATGCCGCCGCCAGGCGCGGTTGCCAGTTGTTCCAGTCCATACTGTAAAAACCTTGTCCACCATTTACCGGACCGGCTTTCTCAAACTCGATCAAGTCATTTAATGGAACACCTCTTAAAGCAGCTTCCCGGCGGCGGTCAAAGAAAACTCCGAGTCTTTCCTTCGGAACGACCTGAAAACCTCCTTTTTCATAAACCGGACGGCTTAATCCATAACGTATTCCAAGCGTTAAAGTCAGATTTCGATATGGTTTCCAGATATCCTGAAAATACATATCCGCTTCTTCGGTTGCAAAATTTCGTTGGGTCGGGGTTCCCGAAGAAAGTACCGATCCGTCAATACCAAAGGTAAAGTTGCCGCTATATTGCGAAAAACGTCCGATTAATGCCGTTGCCGCATTTTGGATGGTTGACCGTTGATTTGATGGAACCGTATATCCGGCGGCAGTAACCGCCTGGTCAATGATTCGACCTGACAAAGCATAAAACGATGGATTGGTAATCGCACTATCATACGCGCTGCCGAAGTCAACCCGCTGATTTCGGATGATCCGCACGTTTCCGCCAAATTGAAACGTGTGATTTCCCTTGATCCAGGTAAAATCGTCAGTAATATTTTGGGTCGGTGTGATTCGGCTCAATGTTCTGGCAAACGCCAACGGATTGTAAACAAACCGAAAATTAATACTGGATTGGCTTGAATCTCCCTGTGCGCTAAAAGCCTGTCGGGTTAAACCATAACGGAAATTATTGATCATACTGTTGCTGATTGACCAATCATGTCCAACAACAAAACCATACGGATGTTCCCAAACAGCCCCGGCCGATGTGTCAGGAAATTGAGATGTTCCTTTCAATAAGTCATACTGATAGTTACCCCGAAAATAAAGAGATTGTTTTTGGTTAATAATATAATCGAATCGGGCAATATGCGTATTTTCATCAGTAGATGTCGATGAATTGAAGCGAAACCCGCTTGTATTGATGCCGTCGCCGACTGATGTATCATTTGCCGCATAACGCGATGCTGCGCCTCTTAACACATCAACCGCCGCCTGATTGATCCCGACTTGAGTGTAAACGTTAGCATTTAATTGTGCTTGTGTGATTGTAATTAGGCGGTTTGTTCCCGCCGGATCACCCGGTGCAGCACCAAAAAACCTCAATTCCCCTCGTCCCAAACTAGCAAGCGGAACTACTCGTGTAACCGGAACGCCGCGTTTTTCTCGCTGTCCTTCATAAGTATAAAAGAAGAACAACTTGTCTTTGACGATCGGTCCGCCGATCGCTCCGCTGAAAATATCCCGCGCTAAACTCGGACGTGGTGCGCGTTCATCTC
Organism: Acidobacteriota bacterium; assembly: GCA_031431735.1. Lineage (GTDB taxonomy): Bacteria > Acidobacteriota > Blastocatellia > Pyrinomonadales > Pyrinomonadaceae > JAFDVJ01. Next base: position 3,769 of record JANPDZ010000650.1, read on the forward strand.
CGACTTTAGCCAGATTGTTTATGACGGCCGTGTCCGTCGCGACGTAACGTCCGGCGGCGTTATTAAAGAAATCATTGGCTGAAAAAGCGGTCGGACGATAAAAATAGGATACGGCACCGTTAAAATTATTGGTTCCGCGTCTTGTGATCAGCGAGATTTGCGCGCCTGATGAACGACCTTGACTGGCGTTCGAGTTGGTCGTCGTGATGCGAAATTCTTCAACCGATTCGGTCGTAGCTCGCAAAACAGTGTCTTGCGATGTTTGAAACTGACTTGTGCGTCCGCCCGTTTGCTGATCGTTGATGTCAATGCCGTCAAGCAAAATATTTGACTGGTCGCTTCTGCCGCCGGCGACATAGCCTTCACGCGTCACGGCGGGCTGCAGAGTCAAAAGGTCGGCAACTCTTCTCAAATCGGTCGGAAGTTGCGTAATTTGCTGGGGAACAAAGTTGTTTCCGATACTTGCATCTTGCGTATTAACAACCGATTCGATCGTGTTCGACGTGATGTCAACGACGGCCGAAACATCTCCGGCTTCGAGCGGAAGCGTTAGTTCAATCGGTGAATCAACTAACGCCTGAACATTCGAGCTGACCAATTTCTTGAATTTGTCGGCTTGAACTTCAATCCGGTATGTTGCCGGTGGAATTGACGCAAAATTGAATTTACCGTCAGTATTTGTGGTTACTGAACGATTAAATCCGGTGGCGGCATTTGTCAGTTTGACCGTTGCTCCGGGGACAACTGCCCCGTTTTGGTCAGTGACTGTGCCACTAATACCCGTCGTTCCTGACTGTGCATTGATACTGCTTACAAATAAAACCGAAAACAGCATCGTCACTAAAAACAGAAAAACTTTCGTTTTTATAATGCTAAATTTCATAGCTCCTCCTTTGTTTGTTTCGATATATGATAGCGAAAGAATGCTTTATAAAATCAATGGACGCATTTTGCGTTCCATTTCCTAGAAAGTGCTTAAACTGCAATAAAATCGCACAGATCGCGCAAATATTTTATTTATAACTAACCAAAAAACTAAAGGACTTCGGATAAAATTCAAAATTTCGGGAATGCTTCTGCCAAGATTATACCCATAATTAGGAATTTAGCAAAGAAAAAATCGCCTTTGTGGCAGTCGCACCCATTCCGACCGCGCTACTGATGGTCAGTGCCACCGGATTAGCAACATCACCGACTGCAAAAATGCTTTTCATCTTCGTTTCACAGTCGCGGTCAACCACGATGTAACCGTCTTTATCGAGTTCCAGTTGACCGCGAAAAGTTTCCGTGTTCGGCTCGGCTCCAATGCGGATCAAAAGCACATCTATCGGCAAAATCTGTATTTCATTATTGGTTAAATTTTGAAGCGCGACGCTTTCAATGCGTTCGTTTCCCGACATTTTCTGCACGACAGTTTCCGCCAGCACTTCGATCCGGGAATGTATTTTGACCTGTTCGACAAATTCGCGGCGGGCGCGAAAATCTTTTCGGCGATGAACAAGCGTCACTTTTTCAGCCGTTTCCGCTAAAATCAAAGCGTTTTCGAATGCCGCGTCGCCGCCGCCGACGATCAAAACTTTTTTATCTTTGACCGCAGCGGCATTTTGTTTGCCCGATTCGATAATTCCCTTCCCTCTGAATTCATCTTCGCCTTCGACATTCAATTTACGCCGCCGGATGCCGGTCGCAATAACAATTGCCGGCGCGGAAAATTTTGTGTTATCGGCGAGCGTGATCTCCTTTTTTTCCAAATCAATATCGACAATTTCCGCTCGTAAATGTAATTCGAACTTGCGTGTCCCGATCTGTTTGAGAAAAACATCGAGCAGTTCGCGCCCCGTTCGCGCTTCTCTGCCGAGATAATTTTTTATCTCGTTGAAAATTCGGAGAAGTTGTCCGCCGAGTTGTACGTCTTTTTCCAAAAGTAGCGCGGAAAGACCGAGTTCATCACACCAGAGCGCGGTTGAAAGTCCGGCAACGCCGCCGCCGATAATGATCACGTCAAATTTTGTGCAGTCTTGATTTAGCATCTTTTTTTGAAAAATTAACTTACCCTGCACGATTTAAGAATGTTTACCGCAAAGAACGCAAAGGGACGCAAAGTTTTTTGAAATGCCGTTGAATAACTTTTCATTTTCACTCGAAACCTCTCTTTTTTGAATGAAAAAGGCGGAGTTTATTGACGTTTTCATCGGAAAGAGATTTAACCGCATCTTTTGTAAATCCTTTTTTTACTTTGCGTCCTTTGCGTCCTTTGCGGTAAACATTTTTCCGACTTGCTTAATGTGAGAAATTAACACTCTTTGTCAGCGCAAGCGTGCCAAATTTTGTCACATTCCATCTGTTTTGCGCTCATCGAACACTCTTTTTGTTCGCTTTTCGTAACGCTAATTATCAATGAAAACACGATTTAACTCAAATTATAAAATATTTTTCTGATATGGCATTTATTTTGCTGTAAGACTTATCTTGGATTCAGGCTTTTTTTGCTCAATCTATCCCTATAAGTTCCCGGAGAATCCCAAATTTCAGTTTAGCATTCCCTTAAAATATTATGAGATTAGAATTTGAAACTAACGCTTCCGTTCTTCCGTTTGTCGAAAATGAGGTCAGTCAAGATGTATCTTTCGAAGTCGAAAGAATGCTTCGCGAAGGTATCAGAGCCGCCCAGGACGGCAATCGCGTCGAAGCGCGAAAATTGCTTCTGTGCGTTACCGAAACTGACGAAAACAACGAAAACGCCTGGCTCTGGCTCGCTTCGATCAGCGAATATCCGGAGGAATTACTCGTTTTTCTGAATAATGTTTTACGGGTCAATCCCGGGAACGAACGCGCTCTGGAATGGCATCAGGCGAGCAAATCACTGCTCGCCAAAACGTTCGTTCAGCGCGGTGTTGATGCCACCAAAGACGAACGCCGGGATTTTGCCCGACAATGTTTTGAGCAAGCCCTCGAACACGACGCCGAAAATGAAATGGCGTGGCTCTGGCTCGCTTCCGTGGCTGATTCCAATGAAGAAAAAAAGGATTGCTTTGAAAAAGTTCTAAGCATCAACCCCGACAACGAAACCGCGCAGGTCTCACTTGAAATAATTCAATCTCAAAAAACTCAAAAACTCTTCCACGAAGCGCTTTCCGCCTCATTTGACGGCAATCATTCGGCTGCTCAGGAAATGCTCGAAACCGTTTTAAGCCAAAACTCCGAACTAGAAGACGCGTGGGTTTTGAAATCTCACATCGCCAACTCTTTTGAAGAACGCGCCGAATGTTTCTTGAAATTACGTGTCTTAAATCCCGAAAATGAAATGGCGAAAGCCAATCTCGCTTCGTGGCGAATGTTGGCCGATAAAGTTGCCGGGTTGCCGAAAGCAGACGCAGTTCAAACGGTAACGACCGAAGAAGAACGCGAAGAAGTTTGCGCCGAATTTGCCGAAACTGCGGAGCGCGAAGAAGCCGAGGCTCAATCCTTCGATCAAGAACCTTCAGCCGAAGAATTTTCATTTGAAAGCGAAGTAAGAACTGAAGCTTTGGAAATTGAAAATCAAGTTTCGGAAGTGAGCGAACCGGAAGCAGTTGAATCAGAACCTAACTATCTTAACGAGGAGAAAATGGCTGGGGAAGAATTTGCCCTACCCGACCGCCCGACCGAAGAGTTGAGCTTTGATTCCTGGTTTCAATCCGCGCCGGAATCTGTTCCCGCCGAGCAGGAAGCCGAACAAAATCAGTTCGCTGAATCATCGGCAGAAGACTCGCAACCCGAAGCTGCGGAAAATTTATACGAAGAATTTCAATTTTCGGAAGTCCGGTTTGAATCAGACGAACAGACGGATGCCGTTCAGGAATTTTCTGAAGCGCAAAGAGATCTGGCGGCCGAAATGGAAGCCGAAGAATCCGAAATGCACTGGGCTTTTACCGAACTAAAGGAAAATGAAGAGTCGCGAGATGATTCTCAAGAGTTAGCGGACGAATCTGTTTCGAGCGAAGCGCAAACCGAAAGTTTGGAAGCAGTTACCGAAATGAGTAACGAAGCGGCAATGGAAGAACCGCTGACCAAAGAATGGAAAAATACTTCGCCAAGCGTATTTGTCAATTATTCAGCGTCAATTCCTGAAAATCCGATTGAAAAACAGACCGAAAAACTTGCCGAAAAACCGCCGGTTGAAGAATTTGCCAACTCTGAAATGTCCGCCGCACAAGAAAGCGCGGCAGTTTCGGGCGCGGTCGAAACGGAACCTTACGCGTCGGAAATGCTGGCCGAAAATAATTATTTACACCAATTTGCAGAAAATAACGAAGAATTGTCGGCAGCCGAAGAACCGGTTAAAACTGTCGAAACAGCCGTTGAAGAAGCCGTTGAAGAAGCCATTGAAATGCAGGCTGAAGAAGTTGTTGAAACGCCCACAGAAGATACAGTTTCAATGAAGAAGACCGAAGAGGTCGTCGAAACTGCGAAGGAAGAATTTTCACAGCCGAAAGTTGAACTGGTGCTTTGTCCTTTCTGCAATACCGAGAACGAAAAGCAAGCCTATTCGTGCGGTTCGTGCCGGACGATCCTGACACTTTCCGATTTGGAAATGCTTCTCAATCAGCATAATGCCGACGAGGAAAAACTTCAGCAAACGGTTGCGAGTCTCGAAAGTGAAAACGAAAGCTACGGGCTAAATGCCGAACAGATGGCCGGTCTCGGAATTGGACTTATCAATCTCAAAAATTATCGGCAAGGCTTCTTTTATTTACAGGAATCCGTGCGGATGAATCCAAACAATGTGCTTCTCAAGGCACAAGTCAACGCTCTGGCAATTCGCTTGACGGAAATCGAAGAACAGCAAACCGCCCACGGTTCGATGGCGAAAAACTGCAAGATCCTGGTGGTTGATGACAGCCCGACGGTTCGCAAATTGATTTCGAGCAAACTCGAAAAATGCGGACACGAAGTGATCTGCGCGGTTGATGGAGTTGACGCGCTCGAAAAGATCAACGATCTGGTTCCCGATTTGATTTTGCTCGACATCACAATGCCGCGAATGGATGGTTATCAGGTTTGCAAACTTATCCGCAGCAATGATATGACGCGGGAAGTTCCGGTCGTGATGATTTCCGGTAAAGATGGATTTTTCGACAAGGTACGCGGCAAAATGGCGGGCACTTCCGGCTATATCACCAAGCCTTTCGGACCTGAAACATTAATGAAAACCGTCGAGGCCTACTTAAACTAAGATTTTCCGAAAGATTCAATGCAAATGAACGATGCAGTCTCCAATATTAAACCGTTGTTTGATTTATCCTCACTAAATTTATCAGACCTCACCGATTCATTTTGCTTCAACGAACACACGGAAAGTTTAGATGAGGAAAAATTCGTCGTCTTTTTGTTAGACGATGAATTATTTGCGGTTGCCGCGCGAGATGTCGCGGAAGTCGTGCGCGAACTCCGGTTTACCTCTTTGCCAAATTCCCCGGTGTGGCTTTACGGCGTGGCCAATTTGCGCGGCGAGATTGTTTCCGTCTTGAATTTGTCGAAGCTCTGCAACAAAAAGCCGACGCCTCTTTCATCCAAAAGCAAGATCATCGTTCTAAAACCGCAAAAATTTGCTACTTCGATAGCCTTTCCGGTTGACCGGTTGAGTGAGTTAATTACGCTGAAACCTGAAAACATCGAACCTGTCGAAGAATTTTATTTAATTGGAAAAGCGGTTCACGAAATGAATTCCGTCAAATTACTCGACACGGAAAGACTCTTTTCTTCTCTTTTATAATTCCCCTTTCAAGGCTTTTGTATCCCGGAGAAAACTATGGCTCGCTACACACCGAACTCCCTGCTCAATTCGCTTAAAGGAAAAATCTGGCTTGCCACCAGCGCCTTGGCTTTTTTTATTTGCACCTTCGGCTTGATTTCATATTTAATTGTATCGTTTGTCGTCAACGATCTGTTTTATACGGTTTTTGTACCGTTTCTCTTTCTCGCTTTTACGGTTATGGTTTTCGGTTGGTGGCTCTCGAACGAAGTGGTCAGCCCGATTGAAAAGGTTTCCTTGCTGGCAAAAAGTCTCGAACGAAGCGCGTCCGTTTCGCTGCCGAAAACTTCCGGTTCGACCGAAACCGACGAGCTTTTGGAAACACTTCATCGCAACAGTCTGCAAATGCAAAAACTCGTCGGCCTGATGGACGAGGTCGCCGCCGGAAATACGGATGTCGCGCTCACGCCGCTGCAAAACAGTGACCGCCTGACGGCCGCTTTTCAAAAACTGCTTGCCAAAGTGACTGATTCGATCGATGCCAAACAGAAACTCGAAAAACTCCAAAACTCGGTCATCCAGATCACGGATGAAATTTCGTGCGTTCGCAAATACAATCTGGACGCGCTCGTTACCGCTGATTTTAAGGAAACCAAAGAGATTTCCGAAACGCTGAGCTTTTTGGTCAATCATCTGAACAGTCTGGTCGCACAGGTTCGCAACGATTCGGGACAAACCAAAACTTCGGCAACGGAAATCCGCCGAACGCTCCAAATGCTTATTCAGCAAGACGAAGTTAAGATTCAGGAAATGAATCAAGCCGCCCTGACGCTCAGAAAAATTCCGAACGGTGTTCAGAAAATCGTTGAGAATTTTTCGGGCGCAGTGCAATCGGCCAATCAATCCATCGAAAAAGTGCGAAAAGGAACGCAAACCGCGCAGGAAAACCTGAACGCCGTCGGTCTGATCCGCAAACAATTACAGGAAGCCATGAGCCGCATCGGACGTCTCAACGAACGCTCGCAGGAAATCGGCAAGATCGCTAAAACCGTTGAAGATTTAGCGCACCGGTCAAACACGATCGCGCTCAATGCCGCGATTCAAGCCGGTGAACTCGGCGAACAAGGACGCGGATTTTCGGTCGTCGCCGAAGAGATCGAAAGAATTTCGGGACGCGCCGAAAATACAAATAAACAAATTTCTTCGTTCAATAAAGCAATGACAGCGGACATCCATGAGGTCGAACGGTCGCTCAAATCAACCGTGCAGGAAGCCGCCAATTTGTCCAAATTTGCTGTTGAAACCGGAAATTCTTTGAGCGAACTCGAAAAACACATCACGCAGATATTGAATCTGCAAGACCAATTGACCGCCGATTCGAGCGAACAATCCGCCGACACCGAAAAAGCCTTTCAGGTTTTCATCGGTTCGATTGCCGAAACCGAAATGTCGGTCGAATGCTTGAAACAATCGGAAAAATCAATCGCCGTATTGACTGCCACATTCGGAAATCTGTTATTGGCAGTTGAGGAATTCAAATTGATACAACCGGTCGGTGAAACGAATTTTCCACTCGAAGGAATGAGCAGTTTTCCAAAGACATATGAGGAAGATTCTCCCAATCCAGCTTTTTGAGGGAATTAAATATGCCTATGAAATTATTGAATAATATCTTTGGATTTCTTATTCGCCCATCTTTTAGGCGAATTTTTCCGATTTCGTTTGCCAAGCACAAAGACACCAGGAGAAAGTCTAAAAAATGCAAAAAAATATATTATTCGGCTTATTAGGCAAACTTTCTTCTTTGCTCACCGCCATCTTACTCGTGCTCAGCGCGATTTTGGTGACTGGTTCCTACCTCGGTTTAACAGATAACAAACTGGCGGGCGTGGCGACGACGGTTTTTGCCGTCGTGACCGCAGTTTTTTCACTTGCCATCATCAATTTTTCCAACTTAAAATTAAGCCGTCAAATCAATACTGCGGCGGAAATCGCACATCACCTTTCCAACGGCGAAATTTTCGATGACTTTCCCGAAGATACCGATGAATTGATCTTCTCGCTCAAAAGCACTTCCGATTATTTGCGCGAAAAAGCCTTGATCACCGACCGCATTGCAAATGGCGATTTACCCGCTGACATCACGCCGTGTTCGGATTCGGACGCCCTTGGCAATTCGCTGAGAAATATGATTGAAAAACTTCGCGTCTCGGTACAAACGCAGGATGAGCGCGAACGTCTTGAAAAATCAATCAAAAAATTATTGGACGAAGTATCAGAGGTCGCCGCCGGAGATTTGACCGTGCAGGCGCAGGTTTCGACCGAAATGACCGGCGCGATCGCCCGCTCGTTCAATTTTATGACGACCGAATTGCGATCCTTGATCAAACAAGTTAAAGATGTGACATTTGAGGTTTCGACCTCGGCCAATGCCATCAACGACACGACCGAACAGCTCGAACGCGGAAGCGAAGCGCAAGCCTCCCAAATTTCGCGCACCACATCGGCAATCGCCAATATGGCTTTGCAGATTCAGGAAGTTTCAGAAAACGCCGCGCTTTCGGCACAGGTCGCCGCCGACTCTTTGGGCAATGCGCGTTATGGCACAAAAGCCGTCCAGGACAATATCAACGCGATGCTCTCGATTCGCAAACAGGTGCAGGAAACCGCCAAACGCATCAAAAAACTCGGCGAACGGTCGCAGGAGATCTCGCAGATCGTCGGATTGATTGACGACCTTTCAGACCGCACGAGCCTGCTTGCTTTGAACGCCAGTTTGCAAGCCTCGGCAGCCGGAGAAGCCGGCAAAGGTTTCGCAATTGTCGCCGAAGAAGTCGAGCGACTTGCCGAGCGTTCAAATCGTTTGACACAGCAGATCGGGACGCTCACGCAAACCATTCAATCGGAAACAAAAGACGTTGTCGCCTCGATGGAAGAAACGATTCATGAAGTTGTCATCGGTTCGACGCTGGCCGATAAAGCCGGACAAACGCTCGTCGAAATCGAGCTTGTTTCGACGCGGCTTGCCGAACTTATCCAATCGATCTCGGAATCAGCAAAACGCCAAGCCCTCAGTTCCGACGATATTTCCAAAGCAATGGGAAATATTTCAAAAGTGACGGAACTCGTCCAGACAGGAGCCAAACGCGCTGCCGAATCAGTTAAAAAATTAGTCGAACTTTCAGACGAACTGCGCACTTCGGTCGCGCCGTTCAAACTTCCTGAAGACCGCAATTCACGTCGAATTCCGCCAACGAATTCAAGTTTGTTTTTAAACTAATACTGTCATTATGGAAAGCGAAACTCTACAAAATTTTATCAATGAAGTCGAAACTTATTTGCCGATGATTCGCAACGGTATCTTAGTTTGCTCGCAGGAAAAAAGTTCGGGCGGCGAACTGGAAATTTCTCTGCGGTACGCGCAGGCAATAAAAAATGCGGCGAATGCGATCGGATTTGACGATATTGGCAACGCTACCGCAAAACTGGAGCAAAAACTCAATAAAATAGCCGGGGCAATCGAATTGCTTTCTGATCTGCAAACCCGTGATCTGCTCGATAATATTGCCCAACTCGAATCGTTGCTGGTAAAACGGCAATTCAGCGCGGATGATTTTTCGATGAATCTGGACGGTTTTGTTGATGAATCATTTATCAATCTCGGTCTTGATTCATCCGCTAAAAATTCGCAATCATTTTCAGCCAAGGAAAAAACCGCTGCCGGGTCTGCCGATGAAGATGAACTCGGAGGCTTTGAAATTGACGAGGAAATGCTTGAGATCTTCGCCGAGGAAGCCGACGACCTTTTGCGAAATATCAATACTAATCTGGAAGTTTTGAGATCCGCGCCGGACAATCGCGAATCGCTTCTTGAAATCCGCCGCAATGCCCACACCTTGAAAGGTTCGGCCGGCATTGTCGGAATCAAACCGCTCTCGAATCTTGCGCATCGCGTCGAAGACCTGCTCGATTATCTCGCGGAAAATGAGATTGACGGCGATCAAAAAATATTTGAACTGCTTCAAACTTCGTCCGATTGTCTGAGTGCGCTCGCCGCAGGTGAAAGTTCATCTCAACTGAAAAAAAGAATCGAACTTCTTTACACTAATTTTGATGAAACCCTTCGGTCGCTCAAAAACGGAACATTCCTGATAGACGAAATCCCTGAGGGAACCGTTGAGGAAGACTTTGAAGCGATGATTGAACCATCGAAGTCCGAAAATCAGATGGCCGGTGCCGGTCACAAACCGGTTGTCCGCGTTTCGCTTGAAAAACTCGACGATCTTGTCAGATTGGTGAGTGATCTGGTTATCAACCGTTCGGTTTTCGAACAGCGTTTGACTGAATTTGAACGACAGATCAGCGAGCTTCATCACAGCACCAACCGATTGCTGCGTTCGACCAACAAACTCGAAACCGATTTTGAAGCCAGTATGCTTCAGGTTCCGGGTTCCAGATTCCATGCCCCAAATCAATCAAATTCATCACTTATCCCTCATAATTCATCACTCAATTTTGATGCGCTTGAATTTGACCGCTACACGGATTTTCATCAGACGACCCGCGAACTGCTCGAAACAACCAGCGACACGTCTGCCATCAATACCGAACTCGACAAACTGCACGGTAATCTCGAACTTCTTTTCGGCAATCAAAGCCGTCTGATCGAAGAACTGAACGATAAACTCCTGCGGCTGCGGATGGTCAAATTCGGTTCGCTTTCGGCGCGTCTGCAGCGCACCGCGCGCGTCACCTGCGAAGAGGAAAAGAAACAAACTGAGCTAATAATCGAGGGCGAACAAACCGAAATTGACACGCAAATTCTAGATTTACTGGTCGAACCGCTGTTGCATCTCTTGCGAAATGCGGTTGCACACGGAATCGAAGCTCCCGACACGCGCCGCCTTTTAGGAAAACCCGAAAAAGGAAAAATCCACCTGCGCCTGCACAGCGAAGGAACACACGTTATTTTGACGATGACAGACGACGGACGCGGTATCTCTGCGGCCGCTTTGCGCGAAAAAGCCATCCGAAACGGTTTTATTTCGCAGGATGAAGCAAACCTGATGAGTGATGAAGATGCTTTTTCGCTCGGTTTCCTGCCCGGCATCACGACTGCCGAAAGCATCAGTCAAACGGCCGGTCGCGGCGTCGGAATGAACATCATCAAGACAAGCGTTTCACGCGGACAAGGCACGATTTCGATTGCCTCTGAACCGCAAAAAGGCGCGACCTTTACGATTCGGATGCCGATGGCGCTGGCAATCACGCGCGGGCTTCTTGTCAAAACAAACTGGCAAACATTTGCCTTTCCGCTCAATCTGGTCAAAAAGGTCAGCGAAATTTCCGCCGAAGAATTTGCCAACATACCCGATAAAAATTCTTTGAAAATTGACGGCGTTGATTATACGATCGCCCATCTCGGAAAGCTTTTAAATTTGCCTTCGACCAATACGAAAAAGGAATTTATTCCGATCCTGCTGCTCGAAACATTGGAATCGCCATGCGCGTTAATGGTTGACGAGATCATCCGGACAGAAGAGATCGTCATCAAACCGCTGGCCGCGCCGTTGGAGCATTATCCGAATCTGCTCGGCGCGACAATTTTGGGCGACGGCAATGTCGTGCCGGTTATAGATTTGATCTACCTGCTCAAAAACCAAGTCCAAAGTCTAAAGTCCAAAGTCCAAAATCAAGAAAATATTGAAATTGAAGCCCCGATTCCTGAATCCGAAAACTCTCGACTCTCGACTCTCGACTCTCGACTCTTAAAAGTGATGATCGTGGACGACAGCCCGAGCGTTCGTCATATCACTTCGAAATTGATAAAAAATGCCGGTTGGGAAGTTGTGCTGGCCAAAGACGGGATTGAGGCATTGGAAACGCTGCAAGCGGCAGAAATCCTGCCCGATGTGGTCTTAACCGATGTCGAAATGCCGCGCATGGACGGCTACGAGCTTCTCGCCACGCTGAAAAACAACGAATCGTTGCAGCAGCTTCCCGTCATTATGATTACCTCGCGTGCGAGTGAAAAACATCAGCAAAAAGCCATCGAACTCGGCGTGTCGGAATATCTGACCAAACCTTTTGACGATTCGTTTTTAATTGAAAAGATTAAATTTTTATCAAACTTTTAAGGACGAAAGTAATAAACTATCACACCCATTACTTTGACGGTTTTTCCCGAAAGAGTCGTCGGTGAAAAAGTTGACTGATAAGCAGCGTTTTCAGAAGCATCGTATAAAAGTTTATTGCCGCTGATTGCACAAGCAAAAATTACTTTGCCTGCTTCGTTGATTGTTATCTGAACATTTACCGCTCCGCTGGCGCGAGAACTTCTGGCTTCGACCGGATATGCGGGTTTGGCGAGATAAGTAGCTTTTCCGTTGACAACTCCGCCTCTAATCATCTTGGGAGATAAATTCGCCTGATTTTGTGTTTCATTCGGATTATTTGTCTCCAATGATTTAATAAAGCTCTGAGCTTCTTCGCTATTATCATTTCTGACAGCCACACATTGATAACGATTCTTTGCATCTTGAACTTCCGAATCGCTTCTTTCAAGTTTTTTAGCCCTGATTTCCAAAACTCGACGATACATTTTTTCAGCATTCTTGTAATCTTTTTGGATTTGATAAATATTCGCCAAAGACCACAGGGAATTGACAGTTTCTAAAGCGTCTTGACCATGAATTTTTTCACGCAATTCGGAGGCTTTTTGATAAAATTCGATTGCCTTTTCGGTTTTACGATTTTCATACTTAAAAAAAGCAACAATTTCCAGCATTTGCGCCAATTGGACTTGGGAATCTTTCGTTAAATCATTTTTTGCTTCATAAATCGCAATTGCTTTTTCCAATGTTTTTTCGGCTTCTTTCTTGTCGCCGTTCGCTTGCTGGATAAAACCTAAATTTCGCAGAGCTTCGCCTGTTGTAAAGTGATTTGCGCCAAATTCCTGCTCCCGAAGCCGAACAACTTTTTCAGCAATCGGCAAGGCTTCTTTGTATTTTGTTTCGCCGAATAATTTAACCACATCGGCACTCAGACGCGTCGCTTCATCGCTTTGAGAAATTTGACCCTGTGCCGCTCCGATTGCACAAAGCAGAATTAAAAATATACTTAATTTTTTCATAAACTCTCCGTCTTTTATTTTTTCGGCGGTTTGCTCGGGCGAATTTCGATTTTGCTCGCCAATGCGCGTTCGTTCATCTTGAGCAGATCGAGAACAACTTCGGCGATGTCTTCGGGTTGCAGTTGCCAGGCATTGTCTTTGCTCGGCGTATCGCCGCCGAAAAACGTGTTGACCGAACCGGGACAGATATAGCTGAGTTTGATGTTGTCCTGACGAACTTCCTGCATCAAGGCTTCGGAAAATCCGTTCAAACCGAATTTTGAAGCATTGTAAGCCGCCATTCGCGGATGCGCGTTTTGTCCTGCCAATGACGAAATATTGATGATGTAGCCGCCGCCGCGCGTCCTCAGCAGCGGCACGGCGTAATGGCACGTATAAAAAACACCGAAAAGATTTGTTTCGAGCGTTTGGCGAAACTCATCGCCCGAAAGTTCTTCGACCGTTTTGCCGATAATTCCGATGCCGGCATTGTTGACGAGAATATCAATGCCGCCGAAAACCCGCACGGCTTCTTCGAGCATCATCCGCACCTGATCTTCGCTACGCACATCGCAGATTTCGCCTTCGACCCGGCCCGAAGCCGAAAGCATTTCAAGTGCGTGTTTTAATTCCGGTTTGTTGCGCGCACAGATAAAGACTTTTGCGCCCGCTTCCAATAATTTTTCGGCAATCGCATAACCGATTCCCTTGCTTGCGCCCGTCACGACAGCGATTTTGTTTTCGATTTTGTTTTTCATCCCTTTGCCTTCTCCGTTTTATTTAGTTTCTTTTAATTTCGGTGCATTTTTATTCGATAATTCTTTCCAGAGAATCGTTACACTGCCGTCCGCATCGCGACGGACGACGCGAAAAACGACAATCACATCTTTTCTTTTATCAATTTCGAGTTCGTTATAAGTCAAACCTTGAATTGACCTTATAATGGTGCCTTGATACGCGATTGAACGCAAAGCATAGGTCGTATTCTCAGCGACGGGTAAGAGATTTTTATAGAGAAAAGTTTCGTTCTTGATCCCGGCATCAAGTTTGCCGGCGATTTCCTGTGCTTCTTTAAAATCGTTGGCGGGTTGAAATTTCGCCAGAAAATCTATTCCGGCGGATTTTACATCAACCTTATCAATCGGCAGATCGCCGAGACTGACAAAAATTCCGTGCGCAAGCGTTCCAAACGCCCGAAAACTTCGGCCCGTGTAATTCAAATCCGAAAGATGCAAAATGCGGTAATTTTCAGTGCGAAAAGAAAACGACGCGCCGCCGCCGGGCATTGTGTATTTTGCACATTCGGGCGCGGCATTGACAATATTCGCTTTTTCACCGCAATTTTTTTCGGGAACCAATTTGATCAGCCCCGTATTTTTTTGACGCAAAAACTCGCCGAAAGCTTTCAGGTCTTCCGGATTCGGCACAACTGCTGCCAATTCTTCTTTGGTCGGGTCGCGATAGAGCGGCTGAATATTGTCCCGAAAAAGTTTGGCTTCCGCCTCGGTTTTGACGGGAAACTTCTCGTTCATCTGTAATTCCTGCGACCGCCGATTGATATCCGCTTGCCGTTCCAATCCCTGCTGTCGTTGCGGGTCTTGAATTACCGGTGTCGGCTGAGGCGGCGGATTGCGCTGGGCGCTGACCGCCGCAACGGTTCCAAACGTTAATATTAAAAGCAAAATAGCTTGTTTCATATACACCTCTTCAATATTAGACTTTGGACGAAGTGGGATTTGAAAAGCAGAATTGAACAGAGTAATTTAAATGATATGACCCGATTAAAAAAACTGAACAATTCTGCCGTGCTATTTTACAACTAAACTTTCTACATTCCAAAGCCTTTACCAATT
>JANPDZ010000651.1:0-3277 GCA_031431735.1 Acidobacteriota bacterium
GATAAAGCCTCAGATTTTGTCAGCCACGTCCGGGCACTTCGCCGGATTCGTGAAGCCGAGGTAACAAAATGAACCGAAATCCAGTGATGTCAAGAAGTATTCCCGTTTTGATGGAAATTCCCGACAGCCTGATCGGCGAATCGGTAATTGCCGAACTCAAGCAAATTGTCGAAGATCTGCGGCGCGAATATTGCGATCTGAAGACACGCGCCGCGCCGATCTCTTTCAGCGAAAAAGAACTCGCCGCTTATTTCGAGATCAGCCTGATCACGATGGAACGGATCCGCCGGGACGGCAAGATCTCATATACGCGGGTCGGCGGCAAGATCCATTACACCCGCGCCCATGTCGAAGAGTTTTTAGCGGCAACGCAAACTGCCCGGAAAGGGAAACGCCAATGAAAAGCAAAGCAAAAATTAACGACGCTCATTTTTCATTATTTACCGAAATTAAAGGCGGATTGAAAGGTTATTGGAGCGATTCAATTCGTATTGACCGAATTGTTATCGAGGCAAATTATTGTCCGAAATGTCATAGATCGCTTGAGTATGTTGCCTTCGCCAACGCGGATTTTTATCGCTCATTCGGTATTTGCGAAAAATGCCGGTTCGCAAGGGAATTTTGGTTAGACAGCGCGATGTTTGCAGCTTATAAAAAACGAATTTGCGAGGCGGCGGCTAATTCGGCTTAAGCAAAAATAAACCAGAATTTTTTGAATTCTGGTCAAACAAAAAGCCGATACGGTAAATATCGGCTTCTGGCAAAAGATTTCCGACTTTGATCGGAATTAACAGGAGAAATATACAGCAATGGCAAAAGAGAAACAAGCAAAAAATGGAAATTTAACAAAAGAAAATAGCGGCAACGAGATTCAATATTTCAATATATTAAATATCGTGCCGAGTCCGTTTGAACCACAAGCGAAGCGGCGGACGCATTTCAAAAAAGAAGAACTTGAAGAACTTGCGAATTCGATCAAACAAAACGGGTTGATTCAGCCGATAGTTGTTCGCCCTTCGGCGGAAATCGGAATGATGGAGATTATCGCCGGCGAGCGGAGATTTTTGTCATCGAAAATCGCAAAACTAACTGAATTGCCGTGCCTTGTGCGGAATGTTTCGGATGAAACCGCTTTTGAGATTCAAATGCAGGAAAATCTCAATCGCAAAGATATTAACCCGCTTGATGAAGCCTATTCATTCAAATACCTTGTCGAGCATCACAAATTGACAGCGGCTGATATTGCGACAAAATTCGGGCGAAAAGAAGCTCTCGTTTTGCGGCGGCTGAAACTGGGCGACTTAATCCCGGAAGCCTTAAAGGATATTGCCGATGCTTTTTTACCGCTCGGACACGCTGAAGAAATCGCGCTTTATCCCCCGGATGCTCAAAAAGAAATTCTCAAAACCTGCACTTATAAATGGAATAACAAAAAAGATGGCTATGAGCCTTTTGATAAAGTAAAAAGAAATATTCTCAATAACATCGTTCTCAATCTTCAATCGGCTGTGTTTGACAAGGAAGCAACCGACTTGCGCGATGACGGTTTGGCTTGTATCAACTGCGACCAGCGCACTGGATTTATGCCGAAACTTTTTGATACGGCAATCACGAAAGATGACCATTGCCTTAATAAAAATTGTTTTGAATCGAAACTTACAGCGCATTTTCAAAATCTTAAAAGACAGGTTGCGCTGATGTCTTCAAGCATCGAAAATCCGCCGGTTGAAGATGCCGAAAACAAAGTTTTGATGGTTTCGGAAAGCTGGATACCGGCTCGTGATAAAACGAAATTCGGGGAAGGCGAATATCTCGATTATCAAAATTTGCTTGAAAAAGAAGAGTGCGCGGGTTCACGTCCGGCATTAGTAATTGATGGCGAAAAGCGTGGCGAAATTGCCTTCGTCTGCACCAATGAAGAGTGCGAAATTCACCACAACGAAGCGGACATTGACGATAAACCGAGTGAATGGCAGTTAAAAAATAATGAAAGGGAATTTCAAAGAAATGTCGGTTTGAAAACCCGGGCGAAGGTTTTTATCGAGGCAATGGATATTTTTTCGGAGGCAGAAACTTTTTGGAATAACGAAGAAATGCTCAGAAAACTACTTTTCAGGCTAATTGAAAACAATTCATACAAAATCAATAATTATGGTTCTGTTACCGAAATTTTCTCCGCGTTTGCCGAAAACCCGAAAGAATGGACAAAAAACGATAAGAATATCAAAAAACTTATTGCCTTGCTTGATTTAAAAAAACAGTCGCAGCTTTTATTTTTGCTTACCTATATCGAAGAAGATTTGTCGAGTTATGAATCGGTTCCGCAAGACAATATCAAATATCTCGCCGAAAAATATACCGGATTAAATTACGACAATCTATTCGCCGAAACATTTCTTGAACTCGCTCCCGATGAATTCAAACCGACCGCCGAAGAATATCTTACCAAAATCCGTGCCGGAGAATCGGCGGAAATCCCGCATTTATACTGGACGGCTCAAACTGAAACCGCCTCCGATGAAGACGAGGAGCTTGATTTGGAATCAGAAGATGGCGACGACGAATTTCACGACGAGGACGACGTGGACGAAAACGATCTCGGCGAAACGACGCAAGGTTAATTATTGATAATAAGCTGCGCATTTTGGATGCGCGGATTAAAAAAGGAGCGACCGCAGATGGATAGAAAAACGAAAAAACTTCCGGTTCAATTATCGGAATTGGAATTAAAAGTAAAAGGCGAAGAACTCGCTAAAAATATTGAAACACATACTCGCACGGAAGCCGATAAAAAACGAATAACGGCGGATTATTCCTTAAAGTTGAAAGAATCGAGTGAGCAAATCAGAAAAATCGCACGAATTGTGCAGACCGGCAAAGAAGACCGCGACGTGCTGATTCGACACGAATATTTACCGAATAAAAATTTGTGCAAAATTTACCGCAAAGATACCGGCGATCTGGTCGAATCGCGGTCAATGACGGCGAGAGAATATCAGCTCGAATTCTTTGATGAAGAAGACGATATTTTGGAAGAAAAGGGAGAAACTTTATGAAGGATGAATTAAAAGAAATATCTTTGAACGACATCGTTGTCGTTTCAAATACGCGGACCGAGTTTGATGAAAACGGACTCAAGGAATTAGCCCTTTCCATTAAAACTCGACTTTAGATAAATTTTCGGTTTCAGGCAAAACTGTAAGTGTCCTAAACATTGAATTTATGACAATCAAGAGAAAAAACTGGGAATTAAATGAGGGTAGTGGTCAAATTTACC
>JANPDZ010000652.1:0-7547 GCA_031431735.1 Acidobacteriota bacterium
GCCAAGGAAGCAAAAGATGTTGAAGGAAAACCGCTATCTGTAACGGATTCGGCGGTTGTTGCAGAGAAAGGAAATTATTCTGTAACACTCAATTTGACGGATGCTTCGCAGATGCAAACAGTTATTGACGAAGTAAAGAAAAAGGTTGATTTTTCGGGTTGGAACGAAAGTAAAAGCGAAAATTCGGTGGTTTGGTCGCTTTCCGCTCAAGCACAGGAACTTTTGAAAGAAGAAGCCGTCGAACTGGTTTTGAAAATGATTGAAAGTCGTATCAATACGTTCGGCGTGAAAGAACCGACACTGCAACGGTATGGGACTAAAGCTTCAGGACAGATTCTTTTGCAAATGCCGGGGGTTGACGACCCCGAACGCGTCAAAAAGCTCATTGACGCAGAATCGAATCTGGCTTTGATGAAGGTGGCGGGCGAAACGTTTCAGACCTATCCGACTGAAGAAGCGGCAAAACAATCGCTTGGCGGAGTCGTTCCGCCCAATCGTCGCATTTTTCCATACATCGAAGACGATAAACCTTCTGGACAGCAAAATCCGCAACAAAAACCACCTAAATTCATTGTTGTCGAATATCCCGCGATTGTTGTTGGAAGCGAATTACGAGATGCTTCGGCCTATTCACAATCGGGCGGCAGCGATTATCAAATCAGTTTCAAGTTGAACCCCGCCGGTGCGGCAAAATTCGGCGACTGGACACGCAATAACATCGGTAAATATCTGGCAATCGTTTTGAACAACGAAGTCAAATCCGCGCCGGTCATCAGAGGACAAATTTTTGACAGCGGAAATATTGAAGGTCGTTTTACCAAAATATCGGCGGAAGATTTGGCTTTGACGCTCAAATCCGGCGCGTTGCCCGCGAGAATCGAAACCCCATATCAAGAAGAACGCACCGTCGGGCCGAGCCTTGGCGCAGATTCGATTAAATCCGGTGTCGAAGCCTCGCTCGGTGGTTTTATTTTCGTCATAATTTTTATGCTTCTCTATTATCGCGGAGCAGGTATCAATGCGGTTATCGCGTTGATGTTGAATATGCTTCTGACGGTCGCCGGGTTGATTGTGTTGGATTCGACGCTGACTCTGCCCGGAATCGCCGGATTAATTCTCGGGGTCGGGATGGCGGTTGACTCGAACGTGCTGATCTTTGAACGGATCCGCGAAGAGCTTCGCGCCGGACATGCGGTTGCGCAGTCTGTCGGGTTAGGTTTTGATCGCGCCTTTATTACGATTATTGACACGCATATCACGACGATCATTTCGTCAATAATTCTTTATATGAATGGTTCGGGGCCGATTCGCGGTTTTGCCGTAACTTTGGTTTTGGGACTTTTAATCAACCTTTTCTCAGCAGTTTTCGTCTCGCGGACGATTTTTATGTGGTTGCTTGAGCGCAATCCCGAGATGAAGAAACTCAGTATTTAATAAGTTGAGAGTGAAGAAGTCGAGAGTGAAAGTTTTCAGAATACTGCTCGCTACTCGCCACTCTGAAAAAATAATGTTTGAAATTTTTAAAAATATAAACGTGGATTGGATGGGAATTCGGAAACCTTTGATTATGGTTTCAATCGTAATTCTTTTGGCAGGATTGATTTCCGCGATCGGGCGCCAATCAACACCGGGCGGAACGGGTGCCTTTAATCTCGGCGTAGATTTTCAGGGCGGAACGGTCATTACGGCAGAGTTTAAGCAAAAACCTGCGGAAGATGAGGTCCGTGCCGCTTTGCAAAAATTGGGCATTGGGGATGCAGTCATTCAGTCTTCGCGAAATAAAAATAACGGTAATGATGTCTTAATTATCAAAGTTCCGTTGATTGAAGTCACTGAGGTAAATCAACCGCAAGTTGATGCGAATAATCAGGCGGCAAACGCCAATACCGCACAAAATCAAACGGTAGCGGTGGAAAATAAGCAAGGGCGCGAAACGGTTAAAAAAGCTCTTGACACTTTCGGTAAGGAATCAGAAAGCGGAGTAGAATTAAAAGCCGACGAAACCGCCGCTTATCGAATTACCGGAACAGAAGCAGTCGGGCCGGTTGCCGGTGCGCAATTGAGAAAACAAGCTATAATCGCCACGCTTCTCGGACTCGTCGGTATTTTGTTTTTCATTGCCTTTCGATACGATTGGACATACGCGGCAGGCGCGGTAATCGCGGTTTTCCACGACGTTTTGGTAACGCTTGCCTTTTTCTCGGTTTTCCAATGGGAAGTCAGTTTAACGGTTTTGGCGGCACTTTTAACGCTCGTCGGCTTTTCGGTCAACGACTCGATTGTTATTTTCGACCGGATCCGCGAAAATCAAACGCTTCACCTCGGCCAACCGCTTTACGGAATAACAAACGATTCAATCAATCAGACAATGTCGCGCACCATTGTTACCAACGGGTTGGTCTTTCTTTCGATTTTGGCGTTGGTTATTTTCGGCGGCGAAGTTCTGCGCGGATTTTCGCTCGCGCTCTTTGTCGGCTCGATTACGGGAACATATTCGACAATTGCTATCGCCAGTCCGATTGCGATTTGGTGGCAGGGCAAACTCGGTGCGGCAAAGGTCAAAGAAAAAGAAATTCCGAAAGAGCAAAAACTTGCTTCGTCATCGCGCCGTTCGGTGACGCGCCGGCCTGTGACAAGATAAATTTATTAAAAAACGGAAGTGATAATAAATTGTTTGAGATAGAGATTTGGGCTTCTCGTTTAGATTTAAAACAAATTTTTAAAATAAATATTGAAAATTTGCCAAAAAAGTCGTAATTATTCTTGACTTTCTTGACGTAAAATTTTAGACTTCCATCGTTGCTGGTCAATTAAATAAGTTAAAGCCGCTTGGCTTCCGTTGTGATTGTAAAATAACGGTTGCGGATTTGTAAGCCGCTTTGTATTTATGACCTGCAAAAGTTCCGTCTATCCCGCATTTTGCAGTCAGAAGAAGTTAAAAAGTCAGGTGGTAAAGGTTTGTCAGGTGGAATCGTCTGAGGCTAAGCGGTTGTAACTTGAGAATTAATAATATAAGGCAATAATAAATTTCGTAGCCCTTGACCTAAAATTGGCACCGGAAAGAGGGAGATTAAATAAGATGTTAGATCAATTAGTTGAATCAAGAAATAATTCGGCAGAAAATACCAGACGAAGCGAGTTTTTGCTGGGAACTATGGTAATAGTAGTTTCTGTTTTAATTGGAGGCTGGGTGTACAGCCTGTTCCATAAAGAGTATGGAATGGGGACGGGCGATTTGGACATTTCAAGTCTTGTCGCGCCGGTCGCACTTCCTGAGGATGCGCCGCCGCCGCCGCCGCCGGAGCCCGAAAAGCAGGAAAAGCAATTGGCTGAAAAGCCGACTGTTATCGAAAAAATTGCGACGATGGAACAATCTCTGGATAAACCCCCGAAGCTAGATGAATCAAGAAAGCTTTTGTCTAAGCCACTTGATGCACGTGATGCCGATTTGGTTTCTGAGGGAAAAACAAATACACGCGAGGTTACAGATGCAGACAGGAGTGGTGAAACTCAAAGCGGTCTTGGCGGCACCGGAGACACATCAAAAACTCCTGATCCTGAGCCTGAGTTAAAAGTAAAAACGGCAACTCCGACACCGAAACCGACTGAAAAACCGGTTCCGAAAACAATTTCCGGTGGCGTTGTTAATGGTAAAGCGACAAATCTTGTGAAACCGCCGTATCCGGCAGCGGCGAGAGCCGTTCGGGCGAGTGGTGCAGTAAATGTTCAAGTGACAATTGATGAAAGCGGCAACGTCATTTCGGCAAGTGCCGTCAGCGGCCATCCACTCCTACGATCGGCGGCTGTGCAAGCTGCTCGTTCGTCGAAGTTTTCACCGACGATGCTTTCAGGGCAAGCGGTGAAGGTGACAGGTGTCATCGTCTATAATTTTGTTCCCTAAACGGAACATTACACGGCGGTGGGCTAAAACTTAGCCCACCGCTAAAAATTGCAATTATAAAGTTTTTTTGATTTCTTTGGAGGAAAAATCATGACTGTTTTAGTTAGCCTTATGGGCTTCTTTTTAATGTTCGCGGAGAACGAAGCTATTTCTTTCGGCATTTATGACATTGCCAAAAGTTTAACAATTCCGGGTTGGATCGTTATCTTTACCCTTTTAGTTCAGTCGGTTTATATGATCGCCGTTGGTATCGAACGCTGGTTGACATATAACAAAGCCAAATCCCAATCTCGTCAATATGCACCGAAAGTTGCTCAAGCACTTAAAAACAGCAATATTGATGAAGCCATCAATATCAGCGACAAGCATAAAGATTCGCACCTTGCGATGGTTGTTTCATCGGGTTTGAAAGAATTTCAAGCGCATCAGGGCAACACCAATATTTCGGCTGACGAAATGGAAGCCTCGAAACGTGCTTTGGAACGCGCGATTGCAGTCAAAACGGCTGAACTCAAACGCGGTCTTTCAGGGCTTGCAACAGTCGGCTCAACGGCTCCGTTCGTTGGGTTGTTTGGAACGGTTGTCGGTATTATCGGTGCTTTTCAGGCGTTGAGAACCAATCAAACAGCCGGTATCGGCGCGGTTGGCGGCGCGATTGCAGAAGCACTTGTGGCAACGGCTTTCGGTATCGCGGTGGCGATTCCGGCGGTGTGGTTGTTTAACTACTTTACAAATAAAGTTACGAGTTTCAGTGTTGAAATGGAAAACTCCGCCTCTGAATTGGTGGATTATTTCATTAAACAAAGAGCGCGTCAGTTAAAAGGCTAATTTACGAACCTTTCAGATTTTATATAGGGAGAATTTAGTTATGGGTGCACCAGTTGGGGGAACCAATGAATATAACTCGGACATTAACGTAACTCCGATGGTTGACGTGATGTTGGTGTTGTTGATCATTTTTATGATTGTCACACCGCTTCTACAGCAAGGGGTTTCTGTTAATCTGCCGCGTGAAATGATCAGCCCTGACCCGGATGCGGAAATTGCCAAAGATACTTCGGTTGTTATTGCCATTCCTGACAATAACAATTTCTACATTGGGAAAAATCCGTATCCGTTGGAAGAATTGGGCGAAAAAATCAAAAACCTAATGAAGGATAAGCCTCCCGACAAACGGATTGTCTATATCAAGAGCGGCATTGAGGTTGACTATGGCACGGTAGTTAAAGCCATTGACCAAATTCGCAAACAGGACATAGACAAGATTGGTTTGGTTGCTGATCGGAAGAAAGGAAAATCCGAAGAAGGTAAATAACCAACATTATTAAGGGAGTAAAAAAACTATGGGAATGTCATCAGGTAGCTCATCAGGGGACGCAAAGCCGAATATCAACGTAACGCCTTTGATTGACGTATTGTTGGTGCTTTTGATTATCTTTATGATTATTACACCGTCGAAACCGAGCCGTTTTGAGGCAAAAGTTCCGGCGGAACCTAAAATTGAAGATAAGAATGTTATTTTAAAACCGAATCCGAATACTCTCATCATATTTATCAACCGTGAAGGTGCAAAACTCCGGTTGAATCAAGAAGATATTGGTGATATTTCGGATACCGCGCCTTTGACCGCAAAATTAACTGAGGTTTTCAAAGATAGAGAAAGCCGTGGCGTTATGCGCGAAAGCACACCGAATGAAGTGGAAAAAACAGTCTTTATCAAAGCTCCGAAATCCGTTAAATATGGGGATGTCGTGAAGGTAATTGACGCTGCCAAACTGGCAGGATCGCAACCAATCGGATTGCAGATTGATGATTTGGAACAATAATTATAATAAGAACTAATGTGGCGGAGGTTAAATCGGATGTATTTGATTTCCGTTATATTAGCAATAAATGGAGTCAAAAAATGAGATTTTCTCGTTTAGTAATAATTGTCTTAATTGTATTTACAGTTTTAATCGGAGCGAATTGCTCCTACTATAACCGGATTATTGGCAGAAAGAATTTAGTCGATGGCGCGACAGCCTATAAGGAAAGAAAATTTGAAGAGGCTGAAAAACTTTTTCGCGTAGTGGTTAAGATTGACCCGGAAGCTAAGACCATGGAGGGCAAAACCGCGCAACTGTTCTTAGCCAGAACACTGCATTCGGAATTTATTGCTAATCGCCTGCCGACTTTCGAAGCGAGAGATTTTTTAGGTGATCAGGGTCTTGGTCTGGCCCGAAAAATTTTGGCTAAGGCGGATCCGGTGTCGGAGTATTTGCAAAGTCAATTAACGCCTGACACTCAGCGATTGTATGAGGAATACACTGCAGCTAACCCGGCCAGCTCGGATCTTGAGGCGGTCAAGGCAAAAGACGAACTCTTGAGAAAGTTTAAGAATGCGTTGGCGATTGACCTCAATAAATTGATTATCGGGCCATCAATTTATGACTCGGCAAGGTTTGGACAAACGAACTTATCCGACAATACTAAGGAACTGCTTGCGCAGCAACCGACAGGATATTATTTGGCTCGCTTGAACCGTCAGTTGTTAGAAGATTCCTATCCCAACGAAATTGCGAAAAAAGCGGACAAAGCCGGAGAGGCGATCGAGACATATAGAAAGGTGTTGATTGTGGACGCTAATGATCAGGGTTCGTTCAAGGCGATCGCGAGTTTGCTTGATAATATTGAAAAAAAGGACGAATCGCTTCGGTGGGTTACCGAGAGGTCGAAAAATGCTGACATTAAGGCGGAATATCGAGCCGAGGCTTTTACCTCGCTTGCGGCTCGGCAATATTCTTGTGCCAATGGGATAAGCGATATTGATCCGGTCAAGAAAACGGTGAAAAAGGACGGCAAAGACGTTTATCAATTCACCAAGCCCGAAAAACAGGAAGATTTTGATAAACTAAAATCTTGTACAGAAGAAGGGATTAAGTTGGTTGATCAATCGCTTGCGAATGAGCCTGATGAAGTTAAGACGATGAAAGATCTTAATCTTAAATCAATGACTGTTCCGCAGATCAACGAAAGGGAAGATTTGTTGAAGATCTTTTCGTCCGCCTGGTCATACAAAGCGAATTTGCTTTATCAGAAAATGAGGATTGCCGAGATGGAAAACAACACGGCTGACAAAGATTCTTTTAAGGCAAAAGGCGACGAAGCCAGAACTCGCTTTACCGGCTTGAACGAAGTAGAAAAAAATATGGAAGCGGAAAAAGACGAACGGAAGAAGGCCGCGGAAGAAAAAGCAGCTAATAAAAAATAGCTTTTTTCAAAATTCGCTTTTAAGAAAGGTGATGCTCAATTACAATGATAATTGGGCATCGCCTTTTCTTTCGAGGGATGAAGGGTAAAAGGGTAAAAGGGTAAAAGGGTAAAAGGGTAAAAGGGTAAAAGGGTAAAAGGGTAAAAGGGTAAAAGGGTAAAAGGTAAATGGTAAACTTCAAAAAAAATGACTTTTAGGCAAAAATCGGGTATGCCAAATAACAAGTTTTACCTTTTACCCTTTTTACCCTTTTACCTTTACCCTTTACCTTTTAAATTATGATTCGTATTGAAGACATCATTGAAAAGGTTGAAAATAACCGACCGGTCGCCGATGTGGAATTGATTCGGCGGGCATATCTTTTTTCCGCAAAGCATCATCGCGGACAAAAAC
>JANPDZ010000653.1:0-7332 GCA_031431735.1 Acidobacteriota bacterium
GGTTGTCCGTCAAGCATATTTATCAATTATCCATTATCAATTATCCATTATTCCAAGGGTTTCAAACGGAATTACGAGAATCGTCAAGTGAATTTAGGCTGCGATTGGCAAAGGCTTTTTTACAAATTTGGATCTACTGAGTCTAAAAAGTTGTGCGTCCGTCATCCTCAATCGGAATCTATCAACTATCAACTATCATCTTTCATCTATTCCGAAGGTCATAGCAGAGAACGATTCGGAGTAGATAATAGATAAGAGATGATAGTTGATAGAGAATTCTTCTCATATTCCGACTTTGAATAAGCCCTGTTTATTTTCTTAAATTATGGTTAAGTTGCTGTCTTTTTCAGTGTCATGTGCTAAAATCTTCAAATTGTAGGGCGTGCCGAATCAATCAACAACGCAGAAAAAGACAACAGTTCAAGCCGGTCGGACATCAGACGAATTTACATCTTTGGCGAGATTTGATAGTTTTATACGTTTAGTTGCAACAGAAGCGGAGACGAAAAAATGAATTTAAAACAAACGCGACTGCATATATTGCATAAGGCTGAAAAATTAACCCCGAAAGCTAAAACAGGTATTTCTCTCCATTGTCATACCCAATATTCCAGGGAAATGCTTGATTTCATTCCGCATTACGCGGAAAAACTTCCGATTATTTCCTTTTTCTGGAAAAAGGAACGTGCCAGATATTTGAAACGGGAGGGCAAAGAGGTTGAATTCTCCACCGCTTTCTGGTCGCCGCCAATGACTCCGTACGATGTTTACGACATCGAAAAAATGCAGATCAACGAGGCGGGTTTGGATGCGATAGTTTCGATTTCAGACCACGACAGTATTGACGGCAGTTTGCTGATCAGCGACCGCCACGCCAACGAAATTGCCCCGATTTCGTTAGAATGGACAGTTCCGTTTGAATACGGTTTTTTCCATCTCGGCGTGCATAATCTGCCAAAAGACCGCGCTGCCGGATTAACTCAAACACTAATTGATTATTCATTCAGCGAAAACCCGACAAACGCGCATCTCCACGAATTGTTTGCAATGCTTAACGAGATTCCGCAGGTTCTGGTGATCTTAAATCATCCTCTCTGGGATATTGAATTGGTCGGCAAAGAAAAACACCAGATCTTGCTGAATCATTTCATAAAGGAACACGGACGCTGGATTCACGCGTTTGAGATCAACGGATTCCGCACATGGTCTGAGAATAAGGCCATTATTGAAATGGCGGAAGCATTGGGTTTCCCGATTGCGACGGGCGGCGACCGGCACGGCTGCAAACCGAATACGGTCATAAATCTGACAAACTCGAAAACATTTGAAGAATTTGTCGAGGAAATCCGCGTTGATAAAAGAAGCGAGGTCGTTTTGATGCCGGAATACAAGCAACCTCTTCATTCACGCCAAATGCAGTCTTTTTCGGAGATTTTGAAACATTACCCTGAATTTCCCGAAGGTCGCCAACAGTGGCTTGACCGCGTCTTTTTTGACGTCGGAAAAGGCCAGGGATTAATCCCGCTGACGGATTACAATTGGGATAATGGCGGGCCGCTCTGGTTGAGAATGGCGATCAAAACACTTGCTTTTCTGGGCAGTCCGAAAATGCGTCCGATTTTTGGGATGGTGCGTAAAAAACGGGATCGTGTGCCGAAAGATGTCGCTGAGACGAATTTTGAAACTCCGAACCTCGAAGATATTACGCCGAGTCTTTCGTCAGACGCGGTTTCTTAGATTTAGCTTGGTAATTTTATTATTTATATTAATTTTTGACGGCGGGCTTGCCCGCCAAACTTTTGTTTAAAACAGTGAAAAATATTCCCCGCGTCGCCTTTTTTCCCGACTCGTTCTTAGAAGTCAACGGCGTTGCGATGACCAGCAAAAGACTTATCGGATATGCCAAACGAAATGGCTATCCTTATTTGTGTATTCACGCCGGCAAGAAAACCGAAACCGCAACGGACGAATCGGTGCGCTATCTTTCGCTCAAACGCTCGCCGCTTTCGTTTCCGATGGACGAAGACCTCAAATACGATCCGTTCTTTCAACGGCACGCAAACCGTGTTTCCCGCGAATTGATGGAATTTAAGCCTGACGTGATCCACATCACAGGTTTGAATGATGTCAGCATCATTGGCGCGTATTTGGGTTGGAAATTGCAGATCCCGCTCGTTGGTTCGTGGCACACGAATCTCCACGAGTTCGCCGCCCGCCGTCTGACAAGGCTACTGCGATTCTTGCCGCAAAAAACGCTTGATTCGTTGACGGGATTTGCCGAACGTAAAATAATGAAGGGCGCGATTCTTTATTACAAAATACCGAAGGTCGTGCTTTCGCCCAATCAGGAATTGGTTGACATTCTGGCGAAAGGAACGAAACGCATTTCGCGTCTGATGACGCGCGGTGTTGACACGGAAAAATTTACGCCCGAAAAGCGAACTGTCAGCGACAATATTTTCCGTTTCGGTTTTGTCGGCAGACTTCGCGCCGAGAAAAATGTCCGGCTACTTGCTGATCTGGAGAAAAAGCTGCTCGAAAATGGTAAAACGAATTTCAGCTTTCTGATCGTCGGCGAAGGCAACGAACGCGAATGGCTCGAAAAAAATATGAGTTGCGCCGAATTCACAGGTTTTCTTGACGGCGAGCAATTATCGATAGCTTATGCTAATATGGACGTTTTCGTGTTTCCGTCAGAAACCGACGCTTTCGGAAACGTCGCTCAGGAAGCAAATGCTTCGGGCGTGCCGTCAATTGTCACGAATCAGGGCGGACCAAAATTTATCATCAAGCATAACGAATCGGGTTTTATCGCCGAAGATTTCGATGATTTCGTCAAATATTCGCTTGAATTGATGGACAATCCCGAAAAACTCGTACAAATGAAAAAGGACGCCCGCCAAAATGCGATGTCGAGTTCGTGGGACGCGGTTTTTAACAGTGTTTACGACGCATATCGTGAAGCGGTGCAAATGCAGAAAAAAGAAAACCAGGCCAAAAATGATTAAAAGAATTTGGCAGTTGCCCGCACGCATCGCTTTATGATGCCCTTTGAAGATGAAAGAAATGACATTTGAAGAAACTCCGGTGATCGCGCCAACAAATACGATTGGCGAGGCTTGGTTGAGTCTCGTGCGCGACCCGGGTATTTTTATCCGCCAATGGAATTACAAAGGCGCGATTTTAAGCGGCGGGCTTCGTGCCCCGATCTTTCTCGTGACCTATCTGCTTGGCAAGGAAAGCATCAAGCTCGCGCTCGGCGCGGCATTGGCGCAATTCATATTCCGCTTTTTGTTTGCCGGGCTTGGCGGTGCATTGATTCAGGCATTTCGGCGCGTTGAACCGGCGTGGAAAGCACTGGTCGCAATCCTTTTGATCGTTCCGGTCATCAGCCATCTTCTCGAATTTATGCTTCAATTCAGTTTCGCCTATTTTACGGGAACAAGCGACCATTATGAGGGCATTGTCCGTTCGATCTGCATGTCGGTTCTTTCGGCATTATTCAGTTTATATATTATGCGCCGCAATGTGATGATCGTCGGCGAAGCGGAAAGCAAATCGCTTTTGAGCGACATTAAACGGATGCCGCTGATGGTTTATGATTTTTTGGCTTTTATTCCCCACGAAATTGCGGCAATGCTGCGGCGCAAAGAATTTACCGCTGCATTTTTCAGCATTTTGGGATTCGGCGTTTTTTCGCAAATGATCTGCTGGGCGGTGACAAACAAATTTACCTGGACGTATCGCGGCGGGCAAACGCTTCCATGGTTAAATTACTGGGCGATTGACGGCATTATTTTGATGGTGTTGGCAGTTTTCTTATCGTTGATCTTTGCGGGTCCGAAAAAAGGTCGGAATTAAATTTATCGTGAATCAAAAACCTCTAAAACCAGTTCGTTTGAAATAGCGCGAATCCTTCGCTTTTTTCCGTTTGTTTGCTATTCTTCGGTTATGCAAGTTTTAGAATCAGTCAAAACCAACATCGCATTTTCTCCGTTGCTCAAGCGCTACACACTCGAAGAATTTTGGACGTTGCCCGAACCTGCCGACCGTTCTCACTACGAATTAATTGAAGGAGTTTTGTATATTGTGCCGCCACCAGCTAATCCGCACGGAAAAATTATCGCATTTTTAACACAGTCATTGATTATTCATAATTTCAATAAAAATATTCCCGGAACTGTTTATCATCCGCGTGAACCGATTTATCTCGAAGAGCTTTGGGGAACATATCTCGAACCCGATATGATGTTTGTTTCTGCCGAACTGGAAGAACGAATGGGCGAGCGACGCACTTCGGCAGAGGTTGTTTTCGAGTGTCTTTCGGAAAGCACGGGCGTTTATGACCGCACGACCAAAGCCGATACTTACCTTGCTTTGGGCATCAAAGAGCTTTGGCTGATTGATTCGGACAATAAAACAATCGAAATCAGAAACGCGGACGCGCAAGACGGAATTTTGTTTTGGCAAAAACGTCTTTATTCAAAAGGCGAAGCGGCAGAGTCGAAAGTTTTAGAAAATTGGCAAGTTGCCGTCAACGAAGTTTTTGCAAAATAATTATCCGTGTCAATAAAATCAGTCCATATCACAAATTACTACCACAAAAATTCGGGCGGCATCAGCACGAGTTTTAACAATCTGCTCGCCGCCGCCGAACGTCACAAAAGATATGTTCGGTTGATCGTTCCGGGCGAAAAAGAATCGGTTGAGGAAATCAATAAGTTCGCTCGTGTCTATTACGTTCCCGCCAAATTTTCACCGATCTTCGACAAACGCTATCGTCTGATTCTGCCGTGGCAATATATGTTGAACGATTCGCTGATCCGTAAAATTCTGCTTGCGGAAAAGCCCGATCTGATCGAAGTCACCGATAAATACACGATCTCGATGCTCGGCGCGATGATTCGGATCGGTAAATTCAAACAAATCGGCCGCCCGATGCTGGTGCATTTCAGTGCCGAACGAATGGACGACAATATCGCTTCTTTTATGTCGAAAGGCGCGATTGGCGAATGGTTTGCACGGCGCATTGTCGGCAATTACACGCTCGCAATTTTCGATTTTCATATCGCCAATTCGGTCTATACGGCGCAGGAATTTTACAAAGCCTACAAAAAAGAGGAAAACAAGTCGCGTTCGGATTGGTTTTTCAACAAATCCTGGCAGTTTTTCAAAGCTCCGCGCATTCCGATCGAAGAACGAATTTACGTTTGTCCGCGCGGCGTCAATTCGGAAGTTTTCCGCGCCGACCGCAAAAGCGACGCCGTCAAAAAACAAATGCGCGAAAAAGCCGGCATTCCGGCTGATTCAGTAGTTTTGCTTTATGCCGGACGCATTTCTCCCGAAAAGAATGTTGGTCTGCTCGTCGAAATGATGAAGTTTCTCGCACAGGATCCGACACACGATTATCGCTTGATCGTCGCCGGTGCCGGACCTCAGGAAGATTTCTTGAAGGAAGAAACGGCGAAAAACTTTCCCGGAAAAATCGTTTTGCTTGGGCATTTAGACAAAGAAATACTCGCCGATTATTACGCCAACGCGGATGTTTTCGTCCATCCGAATCCGAAAGAACCGTTCGGTATCGCGCCGCTCGAAGCGATGGTTTCGGGTGCGCCGACGCTTGCGCCCGATTCCGGCGGCATTCTTTCGTATGCGACGGACGAAAACGCGTGGCTCGTCAAACCGACCGGCGCAAATTTCGCAAAGGCAGTCCGTGAGATCATCGAAGATCCGAACGCGCGCGCCCGCAAGGTCAACAACGCAATCATGACCGCGCTCGACAACACACGCGAGAAATCAACCGACAATCTGTTTGCCGCTTACGACAAAATGTATGCCGATTTTCAAAGGCGCAATGATTTATTCACGAATGTCGCAGAAGCAAAGAAATTTGATTTTGTCAAAGAATTGTTGGAAGATTAAAGAAAATGCGTAAAGAATATGACTTAAGTAAAGGCGAACGCGGAAAATTTTATGGTCAAGTAGATACGAAAAATCCAATTATCGAAAAGGACGTTGAAACTTTAGACGAAATTTTTGAAGATGAATTAGACATATCAACCCGCGAAAAAATTGCCGAACGCATTTCAAACGCCAGCGAAATCTTAGATGAAATCGCTCTTTCCAAATAAATGCTCGAATTAGTTTTAGCCAATTTACGAGTTCGCCCGTTTCGCACACTGATAAGTATCATCGGTGTCGCGCTCGGGGTTGTGCTGGTGGTTCTTTTTACGGGTTTGGCACGTGGAATGACGAATGATATGGCAAAACGCGCTTCAAACTGGAAGGCGGAAATTGTTTTCACACGTCCGGGCGCGATGGAATTGACGAGTTCAAATGCTTCGGTGCCGACAGCATATGCCAACAAATTAAAAGAGATCGAAGGCGTCTTGTCAACCGTTCCGGTCATTCGATATATCTCGCCGAACGCCAATCAGCGTTGGGGAATTCAACAGATCGACGGCGTCGAATGGGAACCGTTCGCCGAAATGAACGAGATGAAACTCGTTTCGGGGCGCGCCGCTGTTGCGAACGATGAAGTAATTCTCGACGAACGCTATGTTAAAGACCAAAACGTCACGCTCGGCGATAAGGTCGAGATTTTCGGTCGAAATTATACTTCTGTCGGTATTTTTTCGCCGCCGTCAGGCGCACGGATTAAAATGTCGCTTGCCGCGATGCAGGACGCACTCGAATCGCCAAAGAACTGCACATATATTTTGGTCAAGCTCAAAGACGGCGCGAATGTTGACGAAGTTGCCCAAAAAATCAATCAAACTCTGCAAGGCAACAAGATTAATCTGACGCGCGATCTGATAATTGACGCGCAAGAACGAATTCCCGCTTTGAATCTGTTTCTGAAAGTTCTCGTCGGTTTGGGAGCTTTTGTTTCGACGATCTTCGTGCTGCTTTCGATGTACACGACGATCACCGAACGGCGCAAGGAAATCGGCATCCTGAAATCTTTGGGCGCGTCGAAACCTTTTATTATCCGCGTCATCGAGGGCGAAGCCTTTATGATCGGCGTGTTCGGCGTGCTACTTGGTTTTGCCGTATCGTTTCTCGCCTCTTACATCATCGAAAAAAGTTTTGATCTGCAGTTTGAATTCAGCCGCAACTGGATTCTGACGGCGATTGCGATTGCCGTCGGCGGCAGTCTGTTCGGCGCACTCTATCCGGCGTGGAAGGCTTCAACGATTGATCCGGTCGAAGTAATGGTCAACGAATAGTCGAGAGTAGAGGGTAGCGAGTTTTTTGTTTTTACTCTCGGCGATCGTCACACGACGCTTAACTCGTTACTCTTATTAGGGAAAAACATGTTTTAGGTGGGGT
>JANPDZ010000654.1:0-1830 GCA_031431735.1 Acidobacteriota bacterium
ATGGCGTTTGTGAGCCTCAGAACGTCGAATTTAACAAGACTTTTTCGCGTTGAAGCAACGCTCATGGCAAGCAGGGATGCTGTGCGCTCCAGTCTTTAAGCTTTCGGTTTCTGTGAATATAACTTATCGCTGAGGCATTACACGTCCAACGGAAATTTACTTGCATTTTGTGAAAATCTCAAATATGCAAACGCTTGATAAAAGAAAATTCGCGTAATTGGGTAGGTTTTTGGTCTTTGGTTTTTGGTTTTTGAAAGAAATTGCAGATTGACGATAAATTTCTCACCAATCCGCATATATTTCAGTATCTTGATTGAAAATTAGTAATGCACCAGTAAAAAGTTAGAACAAGAATTTCTGCCTTTGTCGCTTTCAGCGACAAAAAATAACCTAATGTGAGTTTCTAACTTTTTACTGACGCATTACCGCCTCACAATCGTTATCCATACACCGACGACAAAAGCCACAACCGATATGTTTTTGAAGGCTCTCTGAAAGATGGTAGAATGTTACGGGTGATAGTCTTTATTTATCAAGGCAGAGTGCAGATAAAAACAGCTTAAGCAGGTCAGCATATATTTTGTAATATAATGAAAATGCGGAAACACGCTACGCTCGTAAGTGTGCCTTTTCGCCCTTACTTCGTGTGGGCTTCTGCATTATATCAGATTACTTTTGCTTATCTGCTTATGAAATATTTGAAGTGTAAATGTGAAAATCAAAAGCGCGAAAAGGTTACGAAAGAAATTCCAATCGGCGGTACTATTGTCTTAGTGCAGGACGCGCCCGCCAGAGTTTGCCAAGATTGCGGCGAAATCTATTTTGACGGCAGATACTTGCTGGAATTGGAAAAAGAACTTGCACTGCGCAAACCGCAACCGGCGTAATTTATCCGTTGTGATTTGCGACGATTTTCTTATTTGATAAACTTTATTTTCTTTCGTATTCAACCACAAATCTCGGCACCGGCGGTTCGTCAACGCCGGGCATTACTTCAAAATGAGTCTGCCTAAACCCGTTGACTTCAAAGCGCGACAGATCTTGGCGCGATAATGCCCAGGGAAGTTCAAGCGGAATTTCGTCGTCTTCGCGTCCGCGTGTGACAATCGCGAGTTTACCATTAAATTCGACAAAGTTAGCGATCGCATCAATCACTTTGGTGCGCATTTCGAGCGGCAGCGGCTGGATCGTATAGATTTCCAACACAAACTCGAACGCCTGATACCAATCTTTCGGCGTGTCGAAAAGATCGGCGACGACGAAACTTATATCCGTATCTTGATGAAGCTTTCGCGCCCATTCGATCGCCGTCGGCGAAATATCGAACGCCGTCACCTTAAATCCCATATCGTGCAAATACCGCGCATCGTCGCCGAGACCGCAACCGACGACCAAAGCCTTTCGGTTGTCGCCTTTGAGATTTGTTTTCTCAGTCCATTCGCGAAAAAAGGGGTTTGGTTCGAGATCCGCCCACGGGATCTTTTCGTTGTTGCCGGCGGCTTTCTTGTAAAGCGCGTCAAACCAGCCGGTCGCATCGCCTTTTTCTAAAAAAGAGGCGGCTAATTGTTTGGTATGTTCGCGGACATCTTGTTCTTCTTCGGTCATAGAATAATTTCATCACAAATGCGTGAAAATGGATAGTAATGCAAGGATAAAAATACGACTCTCGCCAAGTCAGAAGAAGCGCGGGCGCAAAGCACAATGGAACCTGCAAAAATTAACTTAGAACGATAGTTTAGAGGCGCGGTCTATGACCGCCGGGCAACGCGGTCTTTAGAGCAATGGCGTTAAGTTAAGCGAAAATTCGGCATTAATTGTAAAACAGGCTGT
>JANPDZ010000655.1:0-1717 GCA_031431735.1 Acidobacteriota bacterium
TTATCGAAACTGGCGCGAAATCGTTGTTAATCATTCGGTTTCGGGCATTCAAGTCCACGACGCAAAAATCGCCGCCGCAATGAAAACGCACAACATCCAAAATTTACTGACTTTCAACGCCAAAGATTTCAAACGCTATACCGACATCAAAGCTATTGAGCCGAAAGATGCGTAAATCTGCGGAATGTGGATTTGCGATTCAATGACAAAGGTAAGTTGAGAGTTAAGCAGCAATGGGTTTGCAAGAGCGTTTTGAGGATTTCGAGGCAGACTTCCACACTTTATCCAAAATCTCTTCATCTTTTTTATCTAATTGAGGCGGATTTTCGACAGACTTTTTGTTAGCCGAATCGGTTGCGCCGCCGCTTTCCGCTAACATTTTTTTGTACTCTTCTTTGTTCATTAAGCCGCTTGGAGTTCTTGAGTTCGTTTTTGAGAAATAAGTTTCAACGCTTCGGCTTCAGAAATATCTTCCAAAAGTCCGTCCATTTGCAAACTGTAAATAACTCCGTTACTCTGCCATTTACCGTCTTTGAGTATTTCACCTAAACCATTTTCAAATCTGCCGATTAGCTCAACTTCATTGGTGATTTCATCGCGGACTACAACATATTGTTTCATAACTAAATTCCTTTTGGTCTTTCAACTTTCGTAGCAAGTTCTTGCATTATTTGGAAAATTTCCTCATCGCGTTCCTTGCTGATGTTCGGATTTCGCCGTTCTTCATAGAGACCGTGTGTTTCCGTTTTTAGACGAAAACTTTCTTCTGTGTGAAATTGTATCTCAAATTTCTGATTTTTAGAAGAAATAATCGTGGCATTTATTCCGCGATAACCTGCGTCCTTTGGCTTGCCCTCGTTACTCCAAGCATTCCAAATCCTTTGAACTTCGTAACCTTTTTCGACTAATAGCTTTAATGCAGAATCGTAATCTTGGAGATAATTTTTAAGCGAAAACAAAAGCGTATAACGCAATGCGTCATTGATTCGCGTGGCAACTTTTTCAAGCGAAATGTTTCTGGTGATGGAATAATCAGTCAATTTTCGAGCTAAACTTTCTTTGGTCTTAAACTTATTTTCCAAACTAACAACTTTAGCTCCCAAAACCGATGCAATTTCTTCGACATCATTTGTAATCTCAGGTTCATTTTGCCCTGCTTCGGCTAAAAGTTGACGAGCCAATTTCAGAGATTTCGGGTGAGGCGTAAAATCAATAACATTCATCGGCTTCGATTCTACCGCAATTCAAATAAAAGCAACAACTTAGGGGGATTTGGGATGTGGGAATCGGGATTTGCGATTCAATTCTTTCGGCGGAAAGCAATCTGGATGTTCCAACATATTTGAGTCCAACGTGCGAGAAAAACTATTGCGGTAAGTCAACCCGCGCTTTGGTAAAACTCAAAATCAGTTTTCTTGTCAAGAGTTTCGGCACAACCGATTTTGTGAAATTGGTTTGGCGAAATTATTCTTGTAAAATTTCAAGTTTCTGCTAAACTGAGCGCATTATGATTCAAAATATTCAAGTAATTTACAAAAACGGAGTTTTCCGCCCCTTAAAGCCGCTTGATTTGCCAGAGGACAAAATTCTCGAAATAGATGTGCGCGATATTTCGGAAAATGTTGAGAAAGAATCTGCCAATAAGTTCAAAATAGAGGCTTTTGAAGAATGGATGGCAAACCTTGACCCGAACACGCCGAATCTGACCGATGAACAA
>JANPDZ010000656.1:0-10529 GCA_031431735.1 Acidobacteriota bacterium
GAACAAAGTCGTGTTCGTCGGCACAAAGCCCGTCGAGTCTATCCCGTCAAGCGTGTCGGCATTCGTCGCATTCGTCGCATTCGTCGCGTTTATTGCCGTAACAGCCGTTTCCGCCGATTTTGATTTGACGGCGTAAGGCACGCTTGAAACCGGTTGTCGCGGCGCGAGCGTGACATAACTTTCGCCCGCGTTGCGGCGCACCGAAATTTCCAGAAACCTGTCCGCGCCGTTAAAAGCCGCTCCGCCGAAATCGAGCTGGACGGTGAAAACGCCGTTCACGACGGTCGCCGGAACGTCCGACAAGGTCGTGCCGATCTGTGTTCCGACAGCCTGCGTGTCGAAGAGCTTAAACTCCAAAAGATAAGAGCCGTTCGCGGCGGTCGCGCCGTCGTTTAATTTTCCCTGGTATGTAAAAGCGGTCGTCTGCGCGAGCGCCGAAACCGAGAAAATAAAAATTAAGAAAATAAAGTTGGTAATAATTTTTGCCTGTTTAAAGATTTTCATTGAATTCTCCTCTGTATTTTTTTCCTGAATTTGTTCGTGCGCGGCGAAAAGCTGACGCGCTCCGCGTTTCATTGTTTTGCTCATCACTTCGTAGAGCGTGGTCCAAGCGGCTTCTGTTTCGTCGGTAAAATCTGCGGGATTCGTTTCCCGAAGCGACGCGAGAAGCGCCGCGCCGACCGTTTCATAATGCTCTTCGCGCGCCCCGTAGAGCGCGTGGCGGCGACCTGATTCCTCTAAAACCGGAACGAGCTTTTCCGGCTCGTCAAGCATTTCGATTGCCGCTTCCAGCATCAGCATCAGTTTTCCCCTCTGCTCGCCGAAATCCTCCGGGAACAGCAGCCACAATGTGGGCTGAATCGAAAAAAGATGGTTGTAAAAACTTTCCGCCAACGCTTCGGAGGAGATTTTTTCGAATGACCGTCTAATCAGATTTATTTGTTCGTCGTTCATAGTTTTCGTCCGTATTAAAGTCGCGCCAACAAAAAATTTGTTACTTTCCGTAATTTGAAATTACCGGAAGGTTTCGCATTGACAATAAAAATATAAAACAAACCAAACCGCCCGCGCCCAACCCAATTGTGTAGAAAGTTTTGATTTTTGAAAAAATAATTTCTCTTCCGGGATTTTGAAATTTTAGCCCACGTAGCGGGCGACAGCGTGTAGCCCACAGCGCAAGCTGTGGGAACGGTTGAAAATATTGTTTAAGCCCGCGTAGGCGGGCGACAGAAAGAAAAATCTGTCGCTATCTACGATAGCTTGATGTCGAATTTTGCCAATTCCCACAGGCTTGCGCCATTAGTATCTACACAAGTTTTTGCGACCGGATTTCAGCCTCGAAGAGGCGCAATATGATAGCCTAGCGCATCGCGCTAGGTCAAAAGTCGCCTCCATACTAAGCCCTGAAAGGGCGCAATCGGCGGATGTCGCCCTTGCAGGGCTTAAAAATTTGCTGTCCGCCACCCAACGCTCCGCGTTGGGCTATTATATTTCGCCTCTTCGAGGCTGAGAACAAGCTTTTTAGACTTGTGTAGATACTAATGGCTTGCGCCTGTGGCTACACGCTGCCACCATCTCCGATGGCTGAAAATTTTAACCGTGTAAGGTAAAAAAATAAAAAAAGCCCGCCCTTTCGGGGCGAGCTTTTTCGAGTTTGATTTGCCGGATTATTTCAAACCAAACGGTCGCGCATCGCCACGGCGACGGCTTCCGACTGCGAATGAACTTGCAGTTTGTCGTAGATATTGCGAACGTGAAATTTCAAAGTATTGTAGCTGATGCCGAGCTTTTCGGCGGCTGAAACGTAGTTGTAGCCTTCGGTGAGCATCTTCAAAAGTCTGGTTTCGTGCGGCGTGAGATTGTAGTCGGCTTTTTCCGGCGGGCGCACCTCGCGGAAAATCTTGATGACTTTGGCGGCGACTTCGGGTGACATCGGCGCGCCGCCCGTAACGGCTTCGCGCAGTGATTTCAAAAGCTCGGAAGGCTCGATCTGCTTTAACAGATAACCGCACGCTCCGGCACAGAGCGCGTCGAAAATTTTCTCGTTGTCGTCATAGACCGTCAGAACCAAAATCAGCAGATCGGGATGCAATTCTTTAAGCCTTTTAATGCCTTCGATACCGCTCATTCCGGGCAGTCCGATGTCGGTCAAAACAATGTCCGGCAAATCGTTTTTGACGCGCGACAACGCTTCTTCCATCGTCCGAAACGCGCCGGAGCATTTAAAACCGGGCGTGAAGTTTATCAACACCTCGAGTCCTTCGCGCAGATTACGCTGGTCTTCGACAATTAAAATCCTGATCGTTTGTTCCTCTCTCATAGCTTTTGAGATCATAAATGATTTCCGTTTGAATCTTTCCCGCCTAATTGGGCGGGCGCGCTCCTTTCGTCTTCGGGTAAATTAAGCGGAACTTCAAGAAAAATATTCGTTCCATCGCCGATGTTGGAAATTATCCGGCAATTCCCGCCTAATTCGGCGGCGCGCCGACGCATATTGACAAGCCCGTTTCCGCCTTTATCGGGCGAAAAATTTTCACTTAAAATTTCTTCCGCATCAAAACCGCGTCCATCGTCTTTTATTTCCAAAAACAAAGTGTCGTTTTCAATCCGAAAATCCGCCGCGATATTTTCGCATTCCGAGTATTTGACCGAATTGTTAATTGATTCCTTGAAAATAGCGAAAACTTCGCGCCGGACGTTCGCTCCGAGCGGCATAATTTCTTCGGTCGGCGGCGCGTCGAGTTCGAAATGAATTTTACTTACGGCGCAAACATCGGACGCGAAACGCCGCATTCGCTGAACAAGATCACGCAGGCTGTCTTTGTTCGGATTGATCGCCCAGACGACATCGCTCATTGTTTCGACGAGTTCTCTCGAAACTCCTTTGATGCTTTCGAGCGGCATCGAAACAGCTTCGCTCTCGAAAACGGCGGCTTGATTTCTGGCGACTTCCGACAAAACGGCGATTTGCGTCAGGGACGATCCGATGTCGTCGTGCAGATCGGTCGCAATTCGGGTTCGCACCCGTTCGAGTTCCGCCAGCCGTTTCTCGCGCTCGCGCAAGACTTTTTCTTCGGCAATCTGTGTTTCGATCAATGCCTGATTAACGCGCCGCAGATTTTTCGTGCGGTAGCGGTAAAGCAGATACAAAACAGCACTGACAAACGCGGCTGCCAATACCAAAAACCACCAGGTTCTCCAAAATGGCGGATTTATCTTAAAAACGACCTTCGCCGGATTTTCGCTTGACGCGCCCGAATCGTTGACCGCGCGGACGAGAAAACGATATTCGCCCGGC
The DNA here is from genome assembly GCA_031431735.1 of Acidobacteriota bacterium. Taxonomy (GTDB): domain Bacteria; phylum Acidobacteriota; class Blastocatellia; order Pyrinomonadales; family Pyrinomonadaceae; genus JAFDVJ01. Next base: position 3,299 of record JANPDZ010000656.1, read on the forward strand.
GCCAGATTGGCGAAATTTACGGCGCGGTTTTCGGTCGGTCGGCTCCAGTCCGCGCCCGTGCCTTCGAGCTTGTATTGGTAACGCAAATTTTCATTCGGCGCGAAATCAAGAGCGAAAAATTCTATCTGGAAATTGTTGTCGGTGGATGGGAATTCGAGATTTTCCAGCGTTCGGCTGCCGAGTTCGCCAACCTCCTGCGGAACGCCAGCCACGTTAAGCGCGCCGATCCAAACCTGCGACGCGCCGGCGTTTTCATTTTCCGAAGGCTTCAGACGCGAAACGCCGTTCATCGTCGCAAACCAGACGCTGCCGTCGCGGTCGCACAAGGAATCAACCACGAAATCCGACGCCAGACCGTCGTCAATTGAAAAGTGTTTGACGCTTCCCGTATCAGGCTTGATGCGGTCAACGCCGCGCACCGTTCCGGCGTAGATATTTCCCACAAAATCGGCGGTGATCGTGCGTATGTTGTTGCTCGAAAGACCGTTTTCAATCGTGTAGCGAGTTACTGCAAAATTTTCGGCGGTCGGATTATCAATTCTCAAAACTCCGTTTTTCGCCGAAGCTATCCAGAGTCTTCCGTTTTTATCGAAAAGCAGGTCGGAAACAAGCCCGGTTGAAATATCCTTGATGCCGGAAATTTCCTGAAACTGCCCGTCGCGGAAACGCGCGATGCCGCCTTGATAAAATGCGATCCATAAATTTCCCTGCGCATCTTCGGCAAACGCCGACGCCGCTTTTCCGTCTGGATAACCTTCAGCATTTGTAAGGGTTACGAATTTATCCGCCGCCCTGTCGTATTGCGCCAGACCTGATTCCGAGGCGTTGTTCCCAAACGTCGAAACCCAAATATCGCCGCGCGAATCTTCATAAATTTGGTAAGTTCCTTTTGCTTTTAATCCCTTTTGCGGGTCATAAAAGCCGACGGGACTGGTGTTTTCGAGATCGGCAAAATCCGCCGTCGCCGGAAATCTGTAAAGCCCTTCGTTCGAAGTCAGCCAAAGTTCGCCGCGACTATCAAGCAGAGCGGGACGCGCCGTCCAGGCCGGTCGGCTCGCCTCGGCGATTTTTAACTTCACGGTTCTGAATTTTCCACCGGAAAATTCCGTCAGAAAATACGAGCCGTTAGCAATGTAAATTCTGCCTTCGGCATCCGACTGAATCGAATAAACGGTCGAGGATTTTAAGCCGTCGCCTTCATCAAAAGTCGTTATTCCACGGCGGTTGAGCCGGATCAGATTCTGCGTTCCCGAAATCCATAAATTTCCGGCAACGTCTTCCTCCATTTGCCGCATATTCGACGTTCCGGCGATTTTCGGGTAAAGCCGAAATTTTCTGCCGTCAAACTCGACCAACTGCTCTCCGGTCGTCATCCAGATATGCCCGTCCGACATTTGCCGCAAATATTTCATCTGATGCTTTTCCAGAAAGCCTTCATCCTCGTAACGAATGAATTCGCCCGGCTCGTCCGGCAGTTCCAAGATTTCCGCATCGAGCCGCGCTTGTTTGGCGTTTTCAAAGGAAAGCGTTTTTGTTTTTTCGAACTCGCCCAATTCGGCAATAGTTTCGGGTTTTAGAATTAAAAGTTTGCCGGAAATCGTCAGCCATAGACGGTTTTGACGGTCAATCATAAAAAAGACGATTGCCCCCGTAATATTTATTCCGTAAGGGTAAAAAACTGTGCGCTCGTCCGGCAGTTTGCGAACCATGCCGAGCGTGGTTCGCATCCAGAAACTTCCGTCGCCGGCTTCTCTGATTTCGTAGCCGGTGAATTTTTGACCCGGTATTTGCGGCAGATTTAACTCGGTTTTTTGAAATTCCGTCCGCCCGCCGTTTTCGACGATGCGGTAAAGATCGCCCGCGACGAGCCAGAGGTTTTCGCGGCTGTCCTCGAACAAACTTCCGCCCCGCGGAGAAACGAATTCCGCGTTAAGAATCGCGCGTTCGCCGCGCGCCGCGGGATTCATCAGCGCGTCGGAGCGAAAGCGGTAAAGTCCGCCGGTCGTGACGATCCAGTAAACGCCTTTGCGCGTCTCGTAGATGCTTTCGATACCGGGCGTGGTGTTTTCCGTTCCGACCTGATATGTAATAAAACTCGTTCCGTCAAAGCGCGAAAGCCCGTCGCGGGTGGCAAACCACATAAACCCGCGCGAATCGCGCATCAATGTGTCAACAAAACTGCTGCCAAGTCCGTCCGCCGAAGTGTAAACCTTCAGCGGAAGGCGTTCGGCGCGCGTATTCGGAGTCAAATATAAACACACCGCCATAACCGCGCATAAAAAGAAGCCGCACAGACTTACACGGTAAAACCCGACGCGCATTAATTTTTTTCTAATTTCTTTCAGGTTAAGATTTCATTAAACATTTACATCATATAATAATTTTCCCGCCTTAAAAACTTTATTTTTAGATATTGTTTTTATTCATTTTTAACGAACTTTTAAACGGCACTGCCTTGCCACCTCGTTTCATATCAATTAAAATTAACGGTTTCAGACTATTCTGAAAATTGAAGTAATTATTAACAAACAAATTTTAAAACAGGAAATTTAACAAATTTATGAAAAGAGTCGGTATTTTAGTGGGACGCGAACAGACGTTTCCCGAATCAATTATCAATAGTATTAACGAACGAGGCAACGGCGAAGTCGTCGCGGAAATAGTCAAGGTCGGCGGCATCCGGATGGATGAAGAAAAGAAATATGATGTCGTCATTGACCGCATTTCGCACGAGGTTCCATATTATCGCGCGACGCTCAAACGAATGGCGCTCGAAGGAACTTACGTCATTAACAACCCGTTCTGGTGGTCGGCGGACGACAAGTTTTTCAACTTTGCGCTCGCCCACAAGCTTGGCGTCGCAATTCCGAAAACCGTGCTCCTGCCGCAGGAACAATACATCAAGGACATCACGAGCGAATCTTTGCGGAATCTCGAATTCCCGCTTGATTGGGAAGGTATCTGCGAATATGTCGGCTTCCCCGCTTTCCTCAAACCGTTTGACGGCGGCGGTTGGAAAAATGTCTCGAAAATCTGGAGTTTAGAAGAACTTTGGAATGTGTACAATCAAACCGGAACGCTTTGTATGACGTTGCAGGAAGGCATCGAATACGATCAATTCGTGCGTTGCTACTGCGTCGGCAAGGAAAAAGTTTTGATTATGCCGTATGATCCATCGCAGCCGTATTTGTCGGGAATGCAATACGTCAATGTTGACGATTATCTTTCGCCTGAACTTCACGCACGGGTCGAAAAAGATGTCAAAACCATCTGCGAAGCGTTGGGCTACGATCTGAACACGGTCGAATTCGCGATCAAGGACGGCATCCCGTATGCGATTGACTTTATGAATCCGGCTCCGGACGCCGAGCTCGCGTCGGTCGGCGAAGCCAACCACAACTGGATTGTTAAAGAAATGACCGATTTCATCTTCAAGAAATTGGAAGAAGGTTTTGAAACGCCCGAATACCGCTGGTCGGCAATGCTCAACCCGGCAGAAAAAGCCGCAACGAAAGCCAAGACCATCAAGGCTAAAAAAGCGGAGCCAAAAGCAACAAAAACTAAAAAAGCCGGAAACGCGGAATAGTTTTTAATCGGTAAATTGGTTTTAATAAGTAGAGCAATTTTTAAGTTTTCTGGTATTTTTGTCTTCGTTCAGAGTCCACGCTTTAGCGTGATCCCGCCAGCGAAGCGCGGCGGGATTCAAACTAAAGTTTGGACTCTGAACGAAGCAAAATACTTGATTACTTTTGCTGACCTGTTTTTCTTTAAAATGATTTTGTGGCAAAATCTCTTTCATTATGATTCCCAAAACTTATGAAGAAGCATTTTCTCAAATAAAACCACTCGTCGAAAAGTTTCAGCAAACCGAGGCGCATTATCTTTCGCCGAAATATCAGGAAGCGGAAGTTCGCCAGGAATTTCTTGATAAGTTTTTGTCGCGCTCGGTTGGGATGTTTATCACGACGAGCAATCGAATCCTTACGAACGCGAAGTCAGAATCGAGAAAAGCGTGATGGTGCAAGGTCGCGGCAAACGCGCCGATTATGCTTTTTATACCGCGCCGAATTTTTCGCAGGCGCGGTTTATGACCGAAGCCAAGAAACCTTCGCGTCAACTCGAAAACGCGCAGGATTGTTTTCAGGCGATTCGTTACGGTTGGAACTCAAACACACCGATTGCGGTTCTGACGGATTTTGAACAGTTTCTCGTTTTGGATTCGCGTTATAAACCAAGCGTCGAAACTGCCGCGAACCGCATTATCAAAAAGTTTCATTACACGGAGTTTGCGGACGAAGAAAAGTTCAAAGAGACCTATTTTCTTTTCTCGCGTGAAGCGATCGGCAATAATTCGCTCGAAGATTTTGCAAAGACGTTAAAAGGCGGAAAAGGCGCGAAGAAGTCAAAAGTTGCCGGGACAACAATCATTCAGCCGATTGATGAAGAATTTTTATCCGAACTCGATGAACAGAGATTAGTTCTTGCCAAAGCCTTTAAAAACCGCAACGCCGAACTCGATGGTGAAACATTAACGGAGATCACCCAACGGACGCTTGACCGGCTTGTTTTTCTGCGCTTTCTCGAAGATAAACTGGTCGAACCGGATTCGGTAATTGATTCTTTGGGAAAAAAATCGGGCAGTGCGTGGCGCGATTTTATCGGCGAGATGCCGCGATTGAATCAAATTTACAACGGAACGCTTTTCCGCCATCACACAATCTTAGATAATCCGAATTTCGCGCCCGATGAACGCGCTTTTGAAAAAACACGCGATTGGTTGGCGCATAATAATTCGCCGTATGACTTTAACTCAATTCCGATTCATATCTTAGGCAGCATTTACGAAAGGTTTTTGGGCAAAACCATCGAAACGACTGACAAACGCGCCACCGTCGTTGATAAACCCGAAGTCCGCAAAGCGGGCGGCGTTTATTACACGCCCGAATATATCGTCCGCTACATTGTCGCCAACACAATCGGCAAGCTAATCGAAGGAAAAACGCCCGAAGAGATTGCCGCGCTGCGTTTTGCCGATATTGCGTGCGGCTCAGGTTCGTTTTTGCTCGGCGTTTTCGATTATCTGATTGCCTATCACGTCGAATATTATTCGGGAAATATCCTCGTTCAGAGTCCAAACGCGGAACGCACTTTGAAGAAACCGCCAGCGAAGCGCGGCGGTTCACAAACTGAAGTTTGGACTCTGAACAAAAACAAAAAACGGCGCGCCGATGCCGTCAAACAAGGTTTGTGCCGCGAAACAATTGAAGGAAATCTGCAATTGACGATTCAATACAAGCGCGAGTTGTTATTAAACAACATCTACGGCGTTGATCTCGACGCGCAAGCAACGGAAGTCGCCCAGCTTTCTTTATACTTGAAACTGCTCGAAGAAGAAACGACCGCGACGAAACAGCAATTCCTGTCAGGTTTCCGCGAACAGCTTTTGCCCTCGCTCAATAAAAATATCGTTCACGGCAATTCGCTGATTGATTACGACATTATGGACGGAATGTTGTTTGACACCCGCGAACTCAAACAACTTAATCCGATGAGCTTTCAAACAACTTTTCCCGAAGTTTTCCAAAAAGGCTTCGTAAAAAGTAAAGATTCATTGCCGATAAATTCTTTCGTAATAGAAAATGATTTAATCGTTCAAAATATTGTTGCTCACATAATGAATCCATTTGAGCATATTAAGATAATTGGAGCAGTAGTAAGTAAAAATTCTCACGCCGATATTGTAATTCTTGATACTGTCAATCGTTTATCAAATATTTCCGAGATGTCGAGTCAATATTTATTGGCATTACTTCATTCAAAACTAATTAATTGGTATGTTTATCGCTTTATTTTTGCTAAAGCAATTCGGACAATGCACTTTGACACGCCCGTATCCGACAAACTTCCAATCCGCACCATAGATTTCACCAAACCGCCGGAAAAAGCGGCGCACGACCGGCTGGTTGAACTGGTTGAAAAGATGCTCGGCGCGAAAAAATCGCTGGCGGCGGCGCAAACTGATAAGGACAAACAATTTTACCAACGCTTTTGTGAATCGTTGGATAATCAAATTGATAATCTGGTTTATCAGTTATATGAATTGACTCAAGATGAGATTAATATTGTTGAAGGTAAAAACTAAAGCTCCGAATCTTCGTTCTTCGTTCAGAGTCCAAACTTCAGTTTGCCGCAACCGCGAGCGAAGCAAAGCGGTTGCGCACACGCCGCAAATCAAAAAGTTTAAGATGAAACTTGATTTGTAAAGTAACTCAAAACCGCTTCGCTTCGCTGGCGGTTCTCAAAGTGCGTTCCGCGTTTGGACTCTGAACGAAGAAGCAAAGCGGTTGCCAACGCGCCGCTAAAACAAAAAGTTTGAAGTGAAACTTGATTTGTAAAGTAACTCAAAACCGCTTTGCTTCGCTGGCGGTTCTCAAACTGAAGTTTGGACTCTGAACGAAGAACGAAGAATGAAGAAAATAATTTATGTATGAGTGGCGAAAAATGACTGATGAGGAACGCGCTCGAAGATTAGCCGAACGCAAAGGTCGGCGGCTTCCGTGGCATTCGCCGCCGCATTTGGAGTTTGCCGGAGATGTCACCTTTATCATTACCGCTGCCTGTTATGAACATAAATACATCGTCGGAAAATGCCCTGAAAGAATGGCGGAATTTGAAAAAGATATTTTAGAAGCGTGTAAAACGGTTGATTCAAAAATTTTCGCTTGGTGTATTCTGCCGAATCATTATCATCTGCTTGTTCGCACCGATAATATAAAACAATTGAGAAAGGAAATCGGAAATCTTCACGGGCGCACAGCGCGCTTCTGGAACAGGGCAGACAACACCCAAGGCAGACAGGTCTGGTTTAATTATTTTGACCGCGATATGAAATCTAACGGACATTTTTGGGCAAGCCTCAATTATATTCATCATAATCCTGTCCATCACGGTTACACCCGACGCTGGCAGGATTGGATTTTCTCAAGCGCAAATAATTATCTCGAAAAAGTCGGACACGAAAGAGCCGCGCATATTTGGCGCACATTTCCGATTCTTGATTACGGCAAAGATTGGGATATTTATTAAATTGCTCATACTCTTAGTTCAAACTCTTCGTCAAACTTTAGTTTTTTTCTTCGTTCAGAGTCCAAACTTCAGTTTGCCGCAACCGCGAGCGAAGCAAAGCGGTTGCGCACACGCCGCAAATCAAAAAGTTTAAGATGAAACTTGA
>JANPDZ010000657.1:0-2430 GCA_031431735.1 Acidobacteriota bacterium
AAAAGGTCTCGGCGACGGAAACAACGATTTTCGTGTATGACGCATCAGGTAAAATGGTCGCGGAATATTCGACGCAACTTGCGACAATACAGCAAGTCAGTTATTTGACAAACGATCATCTGGGAAGCCCGCGAATCAACACGGATGCGAACGGGCAAGTTATGGCAAGGCACGATTATCAGCCGTTTGGGGAGGAGATAGCGACGAGTCAGAGAAATACGGGATTGAATTACAATTCGGATGAAATCAGGAAGAAATTCACCTCGTATGAAAGAGATATTGAAACCGATCTCGATTTTGCACAAGCAAGGTATTACTCGAATCAGCATGGACGATTTACTTCAACCGATCCTCTTTATATAGAGCTTCGGCGACTTGCTGATCCTCAAAAAATCAACTTATATGTTTATGCTCGAAACAATCCTTTGCTTTTTATTGACCCAAACGGCTTGGATGTTACTGTTAATGATAAAACGACAGATGGAACGGGAGATGACGAATATAAAAAAATAGTCAATGCACGAAAAAATGCGAAGTTCCAAGTTGATATTAACAACAAGAACAAAGTCGCTATCGTTGATGCCAAAGGAAATGCTTTAAGCAAAGCTGATTTGAAGGCATTAGGAAAAACTTTGAAAGGCGGAGAGAAGGAACTTTTTAACGCGATTACTGACACTAAAAATAACGCAACGGTTAATATTGTTCGTGATGATCCTGACATTTTTTTCGGTGCTTATGAGAAAAAAGGTGAAAATACCATAGATGTCGGAGATGCTAATAAACTTAACGATCCGCAGAATGCAGGCGGGTGGACGGCTTATGATAACGTAGCCCATGAAACGCTCGAAGCCTTTTACACAGTATCAAAAAACATCAGCGAAACCGCCGCACATCAGCAAGTTAACCCCTTCTTCCCGGGTCTTGGATCGCCAATTAACACCGGCAGAATAACTAATCCAAACCGCCAAACAGTAGTTGGTTGGCGCGGGGACTTTCCTGTTGCTGGACAAACCAACACTTATGAGCAAATAGAGTTCACATATGTGACACCGATTCCTGCTAGTCAATACACCCAGCATTCCGGTAAAGGAGTTAACATTAAGTCGGTTAAAAAAGTTCCTTAACCTATTTTCAAGGAGTAACCAGTTATGAAGAAAATTTGTTTGTTTATTATTATTTTGGGACTTCTTTTTCCGATGAATACATTTGGAAAAGAGATTAAAATCTTAGGTAGAGTTGTCGCTTATGAATCAGCTTCGGCGCGAGTTTCAAATCTAACTCACGTTCCCAAAAGAGAAACTTTGATAGTTCGGATTGAAAAATCTTACGGAAACCGCGAGAAATCAAAATATATCAAAGTAATTTACGAGTATATCACCGACGAAGAAACTTTACCGCAGAGCATTTTTGAAGGTGATAAAATGTGGCAGATAAAGTTACAAAAAAAACCGGGTTGTGATAGCACACTTTCAAAAGACTATCCAACAGTTCATAAAGCAGAAGTTTTATCCAATGACAGAACTATCGAATATGACAATCCTTCTACTTTCTTAACTTTCACAAATGCACAGGACAAAGACATTCCGATTGACAGAAATCTTCCTTGTTATTCTTTAACGTCAGCTTCACAAATAAAAGCAAAATCTTAAACTAAAAAGGCGTGAGCATCGTTCACGCCTTTTGCTTTTGTTGATTGCTTTCTAAAATCGTGTCGAGAAACTGAAGGATGAACTCCTGCTTTTTCTTCGGCAGTTTTCTGACTTCTTGAAATCTCCTTTCAAGTGGCGTAACGGGTTCGCTTCTTTTCCGGCTTGGCGATTCGTCCGCGCCGATCAGATGCGAAACCGAAACGTCAAGAACTTTGGCAAGGGTTTGAAACCCACAAATTTACCGAATTATCACGCGACACCGAATGTCGTTTATACCTACGACGATTCGAATATGGCTTTCTCCAAAGGTAAACTGACAAAAGTTTCGAGTTCGCTTTCGGAAACAAAATATTTGGCATTTGATAATGTCGGCAAAGTGTTATCGAGCCAACAAATCACCGATGGACAAACCTACAATTCGAGCTATGTTTATAATCTGTCGGGCGCGATGATTGAAGAAACCTATCCATCACTCAGAGTCGTCAAAAACACATTGGACAATGACGGTGATTTACAACAAGTCCAAAGCAAAAAGGCAAACGACACATTCCGCAACTATGCCAACTCGTTCAACTACACAGCGGCGGGCGCGGTTTCCTCGATGCGGTTGGGTAACGGATTTTGGGAAAATACGAGTTTTAATTCAAGATTGCAACCAACCCAAATCGGCTTAGGCTCAGGTGCGACCAGTCAAAACTTGCTCAAACTCAATTACGATTACGGCTCAACCGCGAATAACGGCAATGTTCAATCTCAGCAAATCACAGTTCCGACAGTTGGC
>JANPDZ010000658.1:0-5539 GCA_031431735.1 Acidobacteriota bacterium
CGGGCGGCGGTGTGGCTTTTAACCCTGAAGAATTTGAAGGAATCGTCAAAGGCGGACTCTCAGCATCGCCGATCTCGCAGGTTTTGATTGAGGAATCAATCCTCGGCTGGAAGGAATACGAACTCGAAGTGATGCGCGACCTTAACGATAATGTCGTGATTATCTGTTCGATTGAAAATTTCGATCCAATGGGCGTTCACACGGGCGATTCGATCACGGTCGCGCCCGCGCAAACGCTGACCGATGTCGAATATCAGCGGCTGCGGGATATGTCAATCGCCTGTATCCGCAAAGTCGGAGTCGAAACGGGCGGCTCGAATATTCAATTTGCCGTCAATCCCGAAAACGGCGATGTTCGCATTATCGAAATGAATCCGCGAGTTTCGCGCTCAAGCGCATTGGCGAGTAAAGCGACCGGATTTCCGATTGCAAAGATCGCCGCAAAACTTGCAGTCGGTTATACGCTCGACGAGATTCCGAACGATATTACCAAGAAAACTCCGGCGAGTTTTGAACCGACGATTGATTATGTCGTCACGAAAATTCCGAAATGGGCGTTCGAGAAATTTCCCGGTGCGGAAGATGTTTTGGGCACGCAGATGAAATCGGTCGGTGAAGTGATGGCGATCGGGCGAACATTTAAGGAATCGCTTTTCAAAGGTTTGCGTTCGCTCGAAGCCGTCAAACCTTTGCGGCTCGAAGGCGTTCCCGACCACGTTTTGCAACGTAAACTTGCGCGTCCGAATTCACAACGGTTTTCTTATTTAACTTACGCGCTTCGTAACGGTTATTCGATTGCTGAAATTCATCGTCTGACCAAAATTGACCCGTGGTTTTTAGAGCAATTGCAGGAAGTTATGCAGCTTCAGGCGCGGATTGACGGGCGAAATTTAATTGATGTTCCAAGCGAAGTTTTGCGGACATCGAAAGAATATGGTCTTTCCGATAGGCGCATTTCATATCTTACAAATTCGACCGAAAAAGAAGTTAGAGAAAGACGCAAAGATTTAAACATCGTTCCGGTTTACAAACGCGTTGATACCTGCGGCGCGGAGTTTGAATCGCACACGCCGTATCTTTATTCGACCTACGAAGAAGAATGCGAAGCCGAACCAACGAGCAGACGCAAAATTATGATCCTTGGTTCGGGACCGAACCGTATCGGGCAGGGAATCGAGTTTGATTATTGTTGTTGCCACGCTTCGTTTGCTTTGCGCGATGCCGATTTTGAAACGATCATGGTCAACTGCAATCCCGAAACCGTTTCGACCGATTACGATACGAGCGATAGATTGTATTTCGAGCCGCTGACGTTTGAAGATGTTATGAACATTGTCGAAACCGAAAAACCGACCGGCGTCATCGTTCAATTCGGCGGACAAACGCCGCTTAATTTAGCCGACCGGCTTCATAACGCCGGAGTTCCGATCATCGGCACTTCGCCCGATTCGATTGACCTTGCCGAAGACCGCAAACGATTTTCCGCGCTTTTGCAAGACCTGAAAATCCCGCAACCCGAAAACGGCACGGCAGTTTCCGGCGAAGAAGCAAAAGTAATTGCCAATAAATTAGGTTATCCGGTCATCGTGCGTCCTTCGTTTGTTTTGGGCGGCCGTGCGATGGCGATCGTTTATGACGAACAAACGCTTGACGAATATATGCGCTCGGCGGTTGACGCTTCGCCCGAAAAGCCGATCTTGATTGATAAATTTCTTGAACGCGCCGTCGAGATTGACGTTGACGCGCTGGCTGATGAAACTGCCGTCGTGATCTGCGGAATTCAGGAACATATCGAAGAAGCGGGAATTCATTCGGGCGATTCGTCGTCGGTTTTACCCGCGCAAAAGATTGCCGCCGAACACCTTGAAACCATCAAACATTACACCGTAAATTTAGCAAAAGCCTTAAAAGTGATCGGTTTGATGAACTTGCAACTCGCTATCAAAGACGACCGCGTTTACGTCATCGAAGTCAATCCGCGCGCGTCGCGAACAGTTCCTTTTGTCGCCAAAGCAACGGGTGTTCCCTTAGCAAAAATCGCGTCTTTGATAATGGCGGGGAAGAAAACTCTCGCCGAATTCAATCTGCCGGAAGTTTTATCCGTGCCGAAGATCTTTGTTAAATCGCCCGTTTTCCCGTTCAAGAAATTCGCCGGAGTTGACCCGATCTTAGGACCCGAAATGCACTCGACGGGCGAAGTGATGGGCGTTGGCGATACATTTGGCGAAGCCTACGGCAAGGCGATGGAAGGCGCGTTTTTAACCCTTCCGATGCTCGGGAAAGCCTTCATCTCCGTCAACGATGCCGACAAAGGACAAGCCGTGATCTTAGCCCGAAGATTAAACAAACTCGGCTTCGATCTCGTCGCGACCTACGGCACGACCAAACGCCTGCAGGAAGTCGGCTTAACCTGCGAAACCGTCTTCAAAGTCAACGAAGGTCGCCCAAACATCGCCGATTTAATCAAACAAAACGAAATCAGCTTGATTATCAACACGCCACTCGGCAAAACTTCGCACTACGACGAACAGGCGATCCGCAAATCCGCTTTGCAGTTTAATGTTCCAACCGTCACGACAATGACCGGCGCCGAAGCCTTAATCGAAGCGATTGCCACAAAAAAATCACAGAAAAAAGTTGCGGTGAGAAGTTTGCAGGAGATACATAATTCAAAGGAAAAAGTAATTGGTGTAAAATAGTGAGCGGAGAAAAAATTATGAGCGCAGTTTTAGATTTACCGCGACCGCAGAGAACTTCGTTACAAGCCGTTAAAAAAGCCGTTAATCTGGCTCTTGATGAACAAGTGTCGGTGATTTTGTCTAATGTTGCTTGGGAAACATATCAAAATACCGTTAATGAATTTGCGGGAAAACAGAATCCACATTTTTATTATGACAAAGGAAATTTATTGATTATGTCCAATTCTTCCGAACACGAAGAGATAAAAGATACAATCGTTTATCTGATTTATATTTTCACGGAAGAGTTTAGAGTTAATGCCCGAAGCCTCGGTTCGTCAACTTATCAGCGTGAAGATATTGAAAAAGGTTTTGAACCTGATTCGTGTTTTTATTTTGAAAATGAGCCGAAAATTCGCGGAGTCAAACGTCTTAATATGAGCGTTCATCCGGCACCTGATTTGATTGTCGAAGTTGACATAACAAGTCTTTCCACCGGCAGACAAAGTATTTTTGCCGCTTTCGGCGTTCCCGAAATCTGGCGTTTTGACGGCGAAAAAATGCAGATTCTCCGGCTTGAAAACAATAAATACGTCGAAATCTCGAACAGTCTCGCCCTGCCGAAAGTTACGCCCGAAATACTCACGGAATTTATCGGAAAAAGCGAAACTCTGAGCCGTCTGGAATGGATTAACGAAGTTAGAAATTGGGCAAAAAATGTTTGAACTTAGAATTCAGAGGAAACAATCCAATCAATTGCGACGAAAAAATCACAAGAAAAAGTTTCCGTGCGAAGTTTGCAGAAGATTCATAATGGGAGAGAATTAACCGCCGAAAAACACGGGTAAAACGAAATTTTAATATGAGTAATTTAATTGCCCAAACTGATTTTGCCGAAGTTGTCAATCTCATCAAAAAGTCGAGATTTGCCGCGATGCAAGCGGTTAATTCCGAGTTGATAAATCTCTATCTGCAAATTGGCGAATACATCGGCAAGCGCGTTGAATCGGAAGGTTGGGGCAAATCGGTAGTTGTGCAACTTGCGGATTATTTGCAGAAAAGCGAGCCGGATTTGAAAGGTTTTTCCGACAAAAATCTGTGGCGGATGAAGCAGTTTTACGAAACTTACCGCGATTTGCCAAAACTCTCACCACTGCTGAGAGAAATTAGCTGGTCGAACAATCTGGCGATAATGACGCGGTGTAAAACTATTAGACCTCTTTCCTAAATAAATTAAGGAGTAGCAAAGTTTAAGTGCCGAGTTGACCGCTTCAAATTCACTATCGCCGCCACCAGTTTCCACGTCTTTTCGTAGTTTTTGTGGTTCCCTCGATATTGCTCTTTGCAAATCCGAAATATTTTACACTCCCGATTGAGATGTTCTATAATAATTCGTTTTCTGGCTAACTGTTGATTGTATTGCTTTTCTTCTTTCGTCAACGGGTTTTTCTTGGTTGCTTTGAACGGCACTTCCGCATTTTTATACAACTTCTTGATGCCTTGAAATCCTTTATCGACCTTGATTCGGGCATTCAGGTTTATCTTTAAGTTACTTTCTGTCAAGATCTTAAAGTCGTGAACTGTCCCTCGCCGACATCTCACCGCTTGAATCAGCCCCGTCAAAAAACAAATTACTAACAAGGTTTTTATCGTGTGCCGTTTTTTTTTCCCGAATAATAACTTTTTTGTTCCTTCAGTGGTCTTTCGATTTCCTGTTCCGTCACATCTGCCACGATGCTGATATTTTCCAAAGTCAACTCTTTATCATTCGGAATTGACAACGCTTTCATCAATCTTTGGTTGATAAAATGGTATCTTTTGTTGGCATAACTTTCGCTAATCCCAAACATATCAGCAAGTTGCAGAAATGTGTGATATTGCCTCAGATAAAGAAATGTCAACACTAATTGGTCAGCCCAACTCAAGGAACTGGTTTTAATGCCACGTTTTCGCATTGGTTTAGCATTTCTATAACGTGCAATTTCAACCTCAAGTTTTTGTAAAATGATTTGAAAAGTGCCATAATTCACTCCGACAAGTCTGGTAAATTCAGCTGGTTTTTTAGCTTTGTAACTCTCATAAACACTCATTTTTCTAGCTTAGCAGATTAAAGACTTATTTAGGAAAGATGTCTATTGAAGAAAAAGAGTTTTATCTACGTTTATCTGCAAATGAAAAATATACATTTCGGGAACTTGAAAGACAAATAAACTCCGGCGTTTTTGAACGCACAATGCTCAGCAAGCAAAAACTCTCAACACTGTTGAGAGAAATTCACCCGACCGCCGAAAATGTTTTCAAAGACAAGTATATTTTCAAGTATTTTGCTTCGTTCAGAGTCCAAACTTCAGTTTGCCCAACCGCCGCGCTTCGCTGGCGGTTTCACGCTAAAGCGTGGACTCTGAACGAAGAGCAAAATGTCGCAAAACTTATGCTCACCTACTTATCTCGATTTGCTTTTCTATCAGCGCGATTTGCAATGTTTGGTCAATTTTGAACTCAAAATCAAGGAATTCAAACCCGAATTTTTAGGCAAACTCAATTTTTATCTCGAAGCTCTTGACCGTGATGTTAAAAAAGCACACGAAAATCCAAGCATCGGCGTTCTGCTCTGCAAAGGCAAAGACGACGCGGTGGTCGAATACGCACTTGCCCGCAATGTTTCGCCGGCTTTGATTGCCGAGTACGAAACAAAATTGCCCGACAAAAAATTATTGCAAGCAAAACTCAAAGAGTTCGCCGAATTGTTTGAGTCGGCGAAAGACGAATAAAAAAGATAAACCCTAATCGAAACGATTGCCACAAAAAAATCACAAGAATAAAGTAATCGTCAGAAGTTTGCAGGAGATTCACAGTAATAA
>JANPDZ010000659.1:0-4529 GCA_031431735.1 Acidobacteriota bacterium
ACCGCTTCGTTATGAAATTCGCAAAAATGTGACGATGCTCCCGATTGAAAAAGTTGAAATTCTAAAGGCTTCCTTGGGAAGCGAAAGCGGTGTTTGCGGTGCGCTGATACTGGCACAAAAGGCATATGAAAAAAACTACGAAAATGTCCATTGATCAAAAACTTACGAGGCGCGATTTTCTGATGATCGGCAGTTCAGCGGTTGCCGGATTGTTGTTGTCGCAAAAAATGAACGCTCAATCAAACAAAACTTCAAAAGAAATGCTGCTTTACATCGGTACCTATACTTCGACGGGCAAGAGCGAAGGCATTTACGTTCACAAATTTAATTCCGAAACGGGCAAACTGACGCTGTTCCAGACGGTCAGAAATGTCGCTGAACCTTCTTTTTTGACGATTGATAAAAACAGAAAATATCTCTATGCCGTCAACGAACTGCTTGAGTTTGAGGGCAAAAAAAGTGGCGCGGTGAGCGCGTTTGCGATTGACCAAAAGACGGGCAATTTACAGTTTTTGAATAAACAGGCAAGTCTCGGCGGCGCACCGTGTTTTATCACGACCAGCGAAAATAACAAATTCGCGCTTGTCGCAAATTATCTTGGCGGAAATGTTTCCAGTTTTCCGATTGAAAAAGGCGGCAAACTCGGCGCATCGGTTGATTTGGCTCAGCATACGGGTTTTGGCCCGAATAAAGACCGGCAAGAAGCGGCACACGCGCATTCGATTACGCTAGACCGCAATAATCGTTTTGCGTTTGCCGCCGATCTGGGCATTGATAGGCTGATGATTTACGCTTTTGACGATAAAACGGGCAAACTCAAAACGAATGAAGCGCAACCGTTTTTTCAAACCAAACCGGGCGCGGGGCCGCGTCATTTTTCGTTTCATCCGAACGGCAAAATTGCTTTTCTGATCAACGAACTCGACACGACAATTACGTCGCTTGCGTATGATGAAAAGCCCGGAACATTAAAGGAAATTCAGACAGTTCCGACGCTTCCCGCCGGCGTGTCAGGCGCTGGGGCGTCGTGCGCCGATATTCACGTTTCGCCAAACGGAAAGTTTCTTTACGGCTCGAATCGCGGACATAACAGTCTTGTTTCCTATAAAATAGACGAAAATACAGGAAAACTCGAATACATTGAACATACTTCGACGGGCGGCAAGAAACCGCGCAATTTTGCAATTGCGCCCGACGGAAAATTTCTTCTGGTTGCCAACCAGGAGTCGGATAATATTGTAATTTTCCGGATTGATGAAAAAAACGGAAAATTACAGCTGACGGGGAATACAGTGCAAGTTCCGGTTCCGGTTTGCTTGAAGTTTATTCCGGCTTTTACGAATTAGAAAAAGGTGAAAATTATGTGCAAAAGATCTGTAAAATTTGTGATCGTATTTTTATTTTTAGTTGCGCTGATGGGCAATTCGGTGGCGGCTCAGGCGCAGATAACATACCGCAAACTGTCGTTTAAGGATGAATTTAATAAATCAGCGAATTCGCCGATTGACACAGGCAAATGGACAGCGGAGATCGGCGGCGGCGGTTGGGGCAATCAGGAACTGGAATATTATACAAATTCGATTGAAAACGTCTATCACAACGGACAAGGTTCGCTCGTCATCAAGGCGATCAAACTCAATCCGCCGCTCAACTTAACTTGTTGGTATGGTCCGTGTCAATACACTTCCGCACGGCTCGTCACGAAAGGAAAATTCGAGCAGAAATACGGGAAATTCGAGGCTCGAATAAAAGTTCCGCGCGGACAGGGAATGTGGCCGGCCTTCTGGATGCTCGGCAACAACATTGACACGGTCAGCTGGCCGTCGTGCGGCGAGATCGACATTTTGGAAAATATCGGGCGCGAACCGCTGATAGTTCACGGCACGATTCACGGTCCCGGATATTCGGGCGGAAACAGTATCGGCGCGGCGTTCAGCTTGGCGAACAATCAAGCGTTTGCCGATGATTTTCACGTTTATTCAACCGAATGGAGCGAAAATAATATCAAATTTTATGTGGACGGAAATCTTTATAAGACCTTGACGCCAAGCGATATTCCGCAAGGCTCAACCTGGGTTTACGACCATCCGTTTTTTATGATCCTGAATTTTGCCGTCGGCGGCGGGTGGCCCGGAAATCCTGACAATACTTCAGTGTTTCCGCAGACGATGATGATTGATTATGTGAGAGTTTATAAAAGATAGGTTGATTGCGGATTTGGGATTTGGGATTTGGGATTTGGGATTTGGGATTTGGGATTTTTTTACAATCCGCAATCCGAAATCCGCAATCCAAAATCGAATTGAGGTGGTTTGATGATAAAAATCTTTTGGTTAATTTTAATTTTGAGTGTTTTTATGATTGAAAATGCAGACGCGCAAATGAGCGCGAAAACAGAACTTTCCTTAAACTCAGGTTGGAAATTCCGTGAAGCGGGCAAAACTGAATGGTTGGCGGCAAGCGTGCCGGGCTGTGTTCACACCGATTTGCTCGACAACAAAAAGATCGAAGATCCGTTTTACCGCGACAATGAAAAAAATCAGCAATGGATCGGCAAAACCGATTGGGAATATCAGACCGTTTTTAATGTTTCAGCCGAAACTCTCAAACGTCAGAATCTCGAAATCGTTTTTCTCGGGTTAGATACTTACGCCAATGTTTTTCTGAACGACAAGGCAGTTTTGACGGCAGACAATATGTTTCGGACGTGGCGCGTTGATGTCAAAAACGCGCTCAAACAAGGCGAAAATGTTTTGCGAATCGTGTTTCGTTCGCCGATCAACGAGATTTTGCCGTTGATGAAAAAACTCGATTATGAATTGCCGGCGGTTAACGATCAGGGCGAAAAAACCTCGCCTTACACGCGCAAAGCTCCGTATCAATACGGTTGGGATTGGGGTCCGCGATTCGTTACAAGCGGCGTTTGGAAACCCGTCAATCTCGTTGCGTGGGATAATGCGCGAATCGAAGATCTGCAAATCAAACAGAATAAATTATCTAAGGAAAACGCCGATTTGAGCGCGATTGTCGAAGTCGTGGCTTCAACGGCAGTTGAAGCGACAATCGAAGTCGAAAATACGAACGATAAAAAAATTGTCGCAACCAAACAGGTCAAATTAACCGCCGGAGTCAATAAGATCGCACTCGATTTTTCGCTTGTTGATCCGAAACTCTGGTATCCGATCGGGCTTGGCGAGCAACCTCTTTACACTTTCAAGGCAAAATTAACGGTTAATAAAAAAGCGGTTG
This sequence comes from Acidobacteriota bacterium, assembly GCA_031431735.1. Lineage (GTDB taxonomy): Bacteria > Acidobacteriota > Blastocatellia > Pyrinomonadales > Pyrinomonadaceae > JAFDVJ01. The sequence continues at coordinate 3,250 of JANPDZ010000659.1, forward strand.
ACGCGCAAATCAAACGAACAGGCTTGCGGACATTGGAACTCAGGCAAAAGCCCGACCAATACGGCATCAGTTTTGAATTTGTGATCAACGGCATTCCGGTTTTCGGACGCGGCGCAAACTGGATTCCGGCAGATATTTTCCCGACGCGCATCACCAAAGAAAAATATAAAAATCTGCTGACATCATTGAAAGACGCGAATATGAATATGCTCCGCGTGTGGGGCGGCGGGATTTACGAGGACGATTATTATTACGATCTGGCGGACGAAATGGGCATCCTTGTCTGGCAGGATTTTATGTTCGCGTGCAGTATGTATCCGGGCGACAAGGCGTTTCTCGACAACGTCCGCCAAGAAGCTATAGATAACGTCAAACGGCTCAGAAATCATCCGTCAATCGTTATTTGGGTCGGCAACAACGAAATCGAAACCGCGTGGGCGCATTGGGGTTGGAAAGACAGATTGCCGAACCATATTTGGGACGATTATCTGAAACTTTTCGTGCGTCTTCTTCCGCAAGTTTTAGATGAATACGACCCGTCGCGCCCGTATTGGCAAAGCAGTCCGAGTTCAAATTTTCAAGATGATTCTGATTCGCAACGAATCGGCGATGTTCATTATTGGCAAGTCTGGCACGCCGAAAAACCTTATAAAGAATACGAAAAACAGTTTCCCAGGTTTATGAGCGAATACGGTTTTCAGTCGTTTCCCGAATTTGAAACCGTCAAAACCTACACGACGGAAGATGATCGGGCAAGCATCGAAACGCCGATTATGCTTGCCCATCAACGTCATCCGCGCGGCAATCAATTGGTCAAAGAATATATGCTGCGCGAATATAATCAGCCGAAAGATTTCGAGTCGTTTCTATACGTCAGCCAGGTTCTGCAAGCCGAAGGAATCAAGATCGGCGCGGAACATTTTCGGCGCATTATGCCGCGCAATATGGGTTCGCTTTACTGGCAGGCGAATGATTGCTGGCAGGTCGCTTCGTGGTCGGGAATGGATTATTTCGGACGCTGGAAAGCCTTGATGTATTACACGCGCAAATTCTATGCGCCCTTACTTGTTTCGCCGCATATTGACGATGACGGCACGTTGAATATAACGGTCGTTTCCGATTCGCCCGAAGCTAAGAGTGCGCAAATGGTTTTAACTTTGATGGATTTGAACGGTAAAACTTTGAGTTCCAAACAAATGGATATAACGGTCGAACCGCTCAAAGGAAAATCGTATTTTACGCAAAAGACGAGCGAATTCTTGGGCGGCGCAGACGACAAA
>JANPDZ010000660.1:0-6357 GCA_031431735.1 Acidobacteriota bacterium
CGCCGATTCATAAAGACCCGTTTGACCGTTTGATGATTTCACAATCAAATGTAGAAAATCTGACAATACTGACGGCTGACCCTGATTTTGCAAAATACCAAGTTAAAGTATTGAACATAAACGAATTTTAGATATGAAAACCTTTTACATCACGACACCGATCTATTACGCAAACAGTTTGCCGCACCTCGGACATCTTTACACGACGGTCGTTGCAGACGCGATTATTCGTCACAAAAAACAACGCGGCTTTGACACATTTTTTCTGACGGGAACAGACGAACACGGCATCAATATTCAACGCGCCGCCGAGAAAAACAATCGCACGCCGCAAGAACAGGTTGATTATGTTTCGGGCGAATTAAAGCGAATGTTTCACGATTTCCGGCTCGATACGGAAAACGGCGGTTACGATATTTTTATGCGGACGACCGAAAAGTTCCATTACGAAGGTGTACAGAAACTGTGGCGCGAAATTGCCGGAAACAAAACCCCGAAAGGTAATCCGAATATTTACAAAGGCTTTTATGAAGGTTGGTTCTGTGCGCCTTGCGCGGCTTTTAAGTTGGAAGACGAATATTACAGCGTCGAAGATTCTGACATTCCGCTTTGCAAAGCACACGAACGACCGCTTGATAAGGTCGCCGAAGAAAGCTATTTCTTTCGTCTATCGGATTATGGCGAAACGCTTTTGAAAATTATCCAAGAGCATCCCAACAAAATCAGACCCGAAGCGCGAAAAAATGAAGTTGTTTCATTTATTCAAAGCGGTTTGCAAGACCTTTCGATTTCGCGTGAGAAAAAAAATGTCAGTTGGGGAATTCCGGTGCCGGATGATGAGAATCACGTCATGTATGTCTGGCTCGACGCGCTTTCCAATTATATTACGGCTCTTGGTTACGGCAATTCCTCAAAAATTGGATTAGATAAATTCTGGCAAAATGTGACGCATCTCGTCGGCAAGGATATTTTGCGCTTTCACACGATTTATTGGTGGTCTTTTTTGCTGGCTTCGGGGTTGCCTCTTCCCGAAACGGTTTACGCCCACGGAATGTGGCTCGACGCAGATGGCAAAAAGATGTCTAAGACGATCGGAAATGTCATAGAAATAGATTTTTTACGCGAACATTTTCAGATTGATGCGATTCGTTACTATGTTCTGCGCGATATGGTTTTCGGACAAGACGGAAAATTCGGTTACGAGAATCTGATCGAACGCGCCAACGCCGATCTCGCCAAAGGTTTGGGAAATCTTTCGTCGCGGACGTTTTCGATGATCGAAAAATATCGCGAAAGCCTGATTCCAAGCGGAAAAATTCAGGAAGCGAATTATTTGTTTGCCAAACGAGCGAGCCTCAACGCGGACGAACAGGAAATTGTTTCCGCGCTCAAACATACACGCGATGAGTTTGTGCGGAAATTTGATAATTTTGAATTTAGTCAGGCACTCGAAACAGTTTGGAGTTTAATTTCACGGATTGATAAGATGATTTCCGACACTAAACCGTGGGAGCTTATCAAAGACGAAAATCAGGCTGAAACACTCAACGCCGTTCTTTATCGGGCGACCGAAACGCTTCGTTGGCTGAGCGTGCTGCTTTATCCCGTAATGCCCGAAGCCACGCGGCAAATTTACGCGCAAATCGGGTTAAGCGATGATATTTCGGGCATCAATCCTGAAGATTTAATTTATGGAGAACTTCCGGCGGGAACAAGGATCGGTGAAACAGTTGCTGTGTTTCCGCGAATTGATAAAAACAAAGTTATGAACGAGATAAAAGCAGAAGGGGAGAAGGGGAGAAAAGGAGAAGAGGAGAAAAAACAAATTGTAGTGAACAACGAAGAGGGAACAACAATTGAAGAAGAGAAATTTATAACCATTGACGATTTTTTGAAGGTCGAACTTCGTGTCGGCGAAATCTTGGTTGCCGAACGGATTCCGAAAGCCGATAAACTTCTGCGGTTTGAAATTGATCTCGGCGAAGAAAAGCCCCGGCAGATTCTCGCCGGGTTAGCAGAATATTACGAGCCCGAAAAACTTATCGGCAGAAAAGTAGTGGTCGTCGCCAATCTCAAACCGCGAATGATGCGCGGACTCGAATCACAGGGCATGATCTGCGCGGCAAGTCTCGAAAACAGTGACGATACGCCGGCACTCGCTTCATTTTTGGAAGATGTCAAAATTGGCGCGAGATTGAAATGATCGAAGAAATTAAATTAACAGTCTTTTGAACAATTAAATGACCATGAAAGTTTTGTTGAATATTTTATTGCTATTAAATTGCGCAGTGTTCTCAGTTTTTGCACAAAAGCAGCTGCCGCCGCCGCGTGCTTTGATCTACAACGCGCCGGACACCAAAGAATTAAAAGAATTTACCTCTACAGAAAATAATTTTAAAGCGATCTTCCCTGGCATACCCAAAGTAAATAAACAAGATTGGGAAAAAGTTTCGGTAACAAGTTTTCGTATTTACCGGCAAGGCTCAAATACAATTTTGAATGTTTATGAATTCAAAAATGATTTGGAGCAAATTAAAGAAAAAGGTTATGAACTGTTAAAAACTTCTTTATTAAAAACACCGGACGCAAAGTTCGAAGCGGAGAGAGATGTACAAACGAATGGAATTGGGGCAAAAGAGTTTGATTTTTTAGTGGGTCTGCAATTTCAAAGAATCCGTGTATTGATTGTCGGAAATCGAGTGTATGAATTGAAAAACGATGTGACAAATTGGCATATCTTAAGCAAATACAACAAAGAAAAAGTTGCCGATTTTGAAAGGGAAACAACACGATTTTTTGAATCATTCAAATTACTGGTGCTTCCGACGCCGGAAGTTATTCCGACACCCGACGAATTTTTAGGTGAATTGGATAATAAAACCTATCGAAATGGCTTTTTCGGGTTTGAAATCGCATTACCTGAAGATTGGCATCAGTTTGATCCGGAAGAAATCGAAGCGACAAAGAATCTTGGACTTGAATCTTTGAAAACCAACAAAGAAAAATTTGATAATGCTTTTGAGGATGCTGCTAAAAAAGAAATGATCATTTTTGCTGTTGCGAATTCAGGGAATTCAGATGGCACAAGAAATAATTTAGTGTTTGGAATAATGCGGCAACCAAACAGCAAGGTAAGCTCGGAACAAGTTTTGAATGTTTCAAAAAAATTTCTTTTGAATAACCCCAAATTCAGGCTTATCAAAGACGTTCAGACCTTCGAAATTCAGGGACAACAATTTTCGACCATCAGTTTTGAAACGAGCTTGGGTGGTCAAGTAGTTTACCAAAAACTTTTGAGCACGATGAGAAAAGGTTACTCTCTGAGTTTTGTCATGACCTACTTTGACGAGGACGGTTTGAAATCGCTTGAGAAAGTTTTTAACACCATCAAATTTAAAAATAAATGATTCTCATAGATTCACATTGCCACATTGACGGTACCGCGTTTGATGCCGACCGCGATGAAGTTATTAAAAGAGCAAATAACGCAGGCGTTTTAGCGATGCTCGTCGTCGGAACGGGCGATCCGCACGACGGAGAGATCGGACGGGCTGTTGAAATTGCCGAAAAAAACGAAAATGTTTTCGCGGCGGTCGGTGTTCATCCACACGACGCGAAACTGTATGATGACGGAACCGAACAAATTCTAATCAATCTTGTCAAATCGAGCAAAAAGGTGATCGCGTGGGGCGAGATCGGGCTTGATTTTTATTACGATCACAGTCCGCGCGATGTCCAGCGCGAAGTATTTATCAGGCAGATCCGGACTGCGAAATCCCTAAACCTGCCGATCATCATTCACAGCCGCGACGCAGACGACGAAACGGTCGAAATATTAACAAAAGAATGTTCTTATCCGAATTTCAAGGGCATTATGCACTGTTTTGGCGGCACGGCTCAAATGGCGCGGGATTTGATGGAAATCGGTTTCCTGATCTCGTTTGCCGGCAATGTGACGTTTAAGAAAGCCGATAATTTACGCGAAGCGGCGCGGGTCGTTCCGCTTGAAAAACTTCTGATCGAAACCGATTGTCCGTTCTTAACTCCTGTTCCTTTTCGCGGAAAACGAAATGAACCGATGTATGTTGTCGAGACAGCGAAATTTTTAGCTGAATTTTACGGGGTTGAGTTAGAAATATTGGCAGATCAAACGACGCGCAACTTCTTAAAGTTTTTTGACCTTTCTTTGTGAAGATCGAAAATTGATAATAGACAATTGCAAACTTTGCGGCTTTGCGTTTTGTGTTTGTAACTGAAAGCGAATAAGCAGGTGAGCATAAGTTTTGCGACATTTTGCTCTTCGTTCAGAGTCCAAACTTTAGTTTGAAAACCGCCGCGCTTCGCTGGCGGTTAGCCGTCTAAAGACGGGACTGAAAGTATTTCATAAAGTCGCAAAACTTATGCTTACCTGCTTATCTGAACATTTCTGCACATACATGAACATTGGGGTAGATATTTATTGATATTTAATTATGTCCACTCTACATTTAATTATCACAGAGTGAAATTGAATAAATCGACATGTAAATTGAATTAAAGGATTTGTTTTTTGAGAAAGGCATCAAACCCCGGGTTTTAGAACCCAACTAAAATCAATAATAACAATTGATCCTGACAATAAACGGAATATAAAAAGCTGAATCTATTTTGAAATCACCTAAAATGTAATGCCTCAGTAAAAAGTTAAAAAAAGATCTATTGTCGATGCACGCAGGTGAAATAAACTTCGGAGTTATGCGGTTGGCTGTCATTCGGAATAAGTGATAGGTGACAAGTGATAGGTGATAAGTGGGTTTTACCTATCACTTATTCCGAATCTAATCGCTTTTATTTCTTAATTTAATTTTCAACAATTGATTTTTGCCTGGCAATTATTATTTGAGATTTCAGATCTGAGATTTCAAATTATAAAGAAATTAAATTTACAGAGTATTTAATTTGAGAAACAATGAAAGATTATCAGTCAATTGACAGATAATTTGAGGTCAGGAAGGACTCAAGCTTTGCGTCCGATTTAGTTGAAAAATATGAATTCCTAACTTTTTACTGACGCATTACCCTAAAATCAATTTATTTATTAACAAAAGAGAAAAATTTAATTACAATAACCAACTATGGCTAAAGAAAATTCATTTGATATTGTTTCAAAAACCGATTACGCGGAAGTTACCAACGCGATCAATCAAACGACCAAAGAGGTTTCGCAAAGATTTGACTTTAAGGGCAGCAAAGCGACTGTCGAACTTTTGAATAAAGATCTGCAAATGTCGGCAGAAGACGAAACCCGTCTGCGGAATATGAACGACATCTTTCAGGGCAAGCTCATCAAACGCGGAATCTCGTTGAAAGCACTTGATTATCAAAAGATCGAACCGGCAGCCGGCGGCACAGTTCGTCAAACGGTCAAAATTCAACAAGGAATTCCGATTGAAAAGGCAAAAGAGATCGTCAAATTCATCAAAGATGCCAAGCTCAAGGTACAAGCTTCAATCCAGGGCGAAACTGTCCGCATTTCGGGCAAAGACCGCGACACGCTGCAAGATGTGATCGCTAAATTAAAAGCGAAAGACTTCGGAATTGATATGACATTTGATAATTATCGAAGTAATTAGCACTGTTCAACAAACTTCAGTTTGTTGCCAGACACTGCACAAACCAATTCACACGAAAGGACTAACCTATTTCTCGAAAGAACCCGGCACGCGGCACAAAACAACAAACTGAAGTTTGTTGGACATTTAAGAGGCAAAAATATGACCAACAACATAATCGCTTTTGATAAATTACCGCAAGATGTTCAAGCAAAAATAATCGGTCTGCAAATTCCGTCGGAAGAGAGGTTTGTCTTTATTCCGCGTCTTTCGGTCTTTAATTGGCTGGCGATCGTGGTCGCGATCGGTTGGTGCGTTTATATGTTTTCCGCGACGCAGGATTATCTTTGGGAATATTGGATGTTCTGGCTGTTTGCGGCGGGTTCGCTGATCCTTATTTCGCTTGCGCTTTATGCGATTTTGAATATTGTTTTGTCAAAGGTAGCTAAACTTAAGAACGGTTTTATTTTTACGACTCAGGATTGCCCAATTTTCACGATTTCTTTTAAGGTCAACGGCTCTGGTTAGTAAATAAGATTTTCAATACGGGGAGTTTAACAAGGAAGTTTTTCGGTGTCAAGTAGTTAAATTATTGACATATTTGTTGTTAATTATCACTATTTGTCGCTATTTTAATTGAAGTTTTCTAATACTTAGGCAAGCAGTTTGGTTTTACAGAATAATTACTCTGGAAAATAAGTTTTTTAATATAAACGCAGAGGGCGCAGAGTTTTTACTAATATTTGAATTTACAGTAATGATGGTT
>JANPDZ010000661.1:0-9318 GCA_031431735.1 Acidobacteriota bacterium
GTGCTTGGTGGAAATAACCTCGCACTTTTGATTATCAAAAGACGAACTGTAAATGTCCATAATTAAATGGCTTTGCTATCATTCGATTGAAATATCACACAAATTCTCTCTGTTGGGAAATTTCCACCCAGCACCACTAGACCATTCGGCTCTAATCAATGCAGCAATAAAGGCAATAGGAACTACCCCAATTCCGCCAAAAAGCAACCCGACAATCATCCAAAATACTCCCGCATAAACGTATGCAAGAATTAAAGATGACAGCCACAAATTTATGCCTAAAGCGTAAGAAGAAAGAATAAAACCAACTCCGCTAACTGCACGAGTTTTTTTGAAAAAGGCGAGCAGGATACTTATTGGAAGTGCTAGAATTATAAATCCAGCGCAAATTATACTTACCCAAGGATAAATATTTTCCGCAATCCAAGTCACCCCACGAATAATGAGAACAAATAAAAAAGTAAATTGTACGACAAGAAATAACAAACAGCCACCAATTCCTGTGATTACTTCTTTCCAATCACCAGATTTTTTTTCGGTTTGAGCCGTTTCTTCGTCAAGTAATCCCATAAAAATTTCTCCACTTTCTCAAACTTTCACACATTCGCCGCGTTTGACGAATTGACCGCTACCTTTTTCGACCGGACATTCGCCGTTTTCGATGATGACGCGACCGCGTGAATTTAAGTCAATGCGAGATCGATGTGATTGCTATATGAAGTAGGCACAATGTCTTGTTTTTCTATGCCTAATTCCAACAATTCGCTGACAATATCCGAATCAGTATTATTTTCTTCAACTAAAACCTTACCGTTTTTTAGACGAAAGTGAAAAATCGGATATTTATTTCTTGATTCGCCGTCTTTTCCCAACACGAATTTAAGCAAAAGATATTCGCCTTGCTCTTTGTCGCAAATCGGTTGCCATTCGTTCGTTGTGTAACGAGGTTTGAATTCAGCGTATTTCAAAATCAACGATTGTAAAATTTGATTGTATTTTTTTATTTTATCCATTCGATAATTTCCTCCGTTTCAGGGTTGAAAATAACAAGTTTGATTTGCAAATCTGCCACCAAGAATTTGACCGAAGCACGGGAGAAGATTTTCTGCTGCTTTTCTAACGAAACAGCCAAATAGATTTCCCGGTTTGGTTCAAGTTGTCGTAAAAACGAGCGATAAACTTGATATTGCCCAAAGGCTTTTTCCAAATCATCATACGCTGATTTACTGCCAAACATTTTTATCTCAATGGCAATTTTCTCGCTATCCTTTTGAGCAGCAATTGTGCGTTCGGCGGCAAGATCAGCAAACAAAGTCGCATCTTCAAAATCAATCGTGAACGGATCATCGGTAATCGTCCAACCGTCTTTTATCAAGGCATTTTTGACCGCTTCGTGAAATTCATCGAGTCTTGGCATAGTTCAGATTATAAACCATTCTTTTGTATTTCAACGTTTCCCGACATGATCGCAATAGATTCCGCTTGCCCGTCGTAATAAAGAATTTCGCGGAAATCTCCGAATTTAGTTTTTAAGTCGCGTTCTGTTAGTCTAAAAATCATTCAAAATTGTTCCTATCAATCTTTCGGCGGATACCAACCTACTCCGACCCATTGTTTTCTTGTTTCGAGAGCTAATTCGTTATTGATTTTGAGGGCGTTGATAGTAGCCCGACCACACACGGTTTTGCCGATTATAGTTGCAAGGTCTGAATCAAATTCAAAATGATTTTTCCAAATTTGCTTTCGAGGGCTGAAAAGAGGAACTTTTCTTTTAGTTTTTGGGTCTATCCCGTGTGTCTGTGCGCCTTTTGAAAGTATTACAATAGGTGCATGCCAACCATAAATTTTCTTTGACCGTTTTGCCACCTTTGGCACGAGGATGAAGATGTTCTATTTCAAGCCAAGCTAAAATATATTTCTGCTCTCCCAAGCAATAGCCGCAACGATTTTTTGCTTCAAGTCGAATTTCTTTATCCAACTTTTTTGAGAGTTTGCTCATGTCAAGTCATCGGGAGTTTTGATTAAATCACGTTGGACTGCTTCGTAAATACCTTGTGCTTTTCGCAAATTTCCAAACTGAAACACCCGAAACAAAGCGTCTAATTCATTTCTTTCCAAAGGAGTAATTGTTTCTTCGCGTTGTTTATCAAGCAATTCGCTCATCCGTTTGTTTTCGGCTTCCGACATTTTCATATTGGCAACCGCCAAAACTTCCGCGTCCGAACAACCCGCCAAAGGTCTTTCCAATTCGCTTGTATCAGACGAAAAATCGCGCTCAACTTTCTCAGCAATAACTTCATCAACCCGCCGATGCGTTTTACTCGCCAGATTCGCAACATTGGCAAAAATATGTTCGGGCAAACTGATTGTCACTTCCATAACTAAAACCTCAGATTGATTTTAAGCTGATTTTCAAGAAGTTGAAACTTCTTGATTCATCTATTTTGGAATCTCTCCGCATTTGGTAGGATTTGGATTGGGTTTTCTTAGTATTTCATCAGTGATTTCAGTTGGTTTTTCAAACTCCCCTTGGTAATCCCTAAACGACAAATACCAGGAGTTACCTGAATTTGATTTACCTATTTTAAAGATTCCGTCTTTAAAATATTTGTCTGAAACACTATTTAAACTATTAATGGTATCCTCTTTGCCTATCTGCTTCCAATTACAATTATTGGTGATAATTCCCTTAGCCTCATCAACTTTGCACACATACTCTTGAGATGAGTCTGCTAAACGTTTTACTGAAAACTCAATACCTCGCCCATAGACGCTAGGCAACCGTGTGAGTTCCCAATTTAACCCTCTAACTTGGTAATATTTCACATTCCAATATTCGTTCGAAAATGGCACACTTCCAACTCCCTTCGTTTGATACCAAAACCCATCATCGCATTTTGTGAACCATTGTTTAGTTAAGGATGCAACAATTGCGTCAGCTTTAGCCCGATTCGGAAAAATAGCTTCGATAACTTTGTCACTTGAAATATTAACTAATTCACAATCTACGGACTTAAAGTTTTCGTTAAATTCAAACTCCCCTTCTTTTCCTTTCATCTTGCTAACGGAAGCTATTACAGTTTTATAATATTTTTGGTAAAGAGCATCCCATTCTCTTTTTTGTTCGTTATACCTCTTATAAGAAACATCAGGAGTAGTTTCGACTTTTCCTGTCCACTCAACTTCAATATTATTATCACTTTCGAGTTTAGTTGGTTTATCCAAAACTCTAATCGGCATAATCGTCCAGGCTAAATCCTTGAATCTTAATAAATCAACATCATCCTCATTCCTCTTAATATCCCCGGGAACTTGCAAAGGAACAAGTATATATCTGAAACCATCAGAGCAACGCTTGAAAGTTTCTTCCATTTTGCGGTCAATGAACTTTTTAGCATCGGCATTCAGTTTTGCTATCTCTTCGTTCCTCTTCCTTTCAGCTTCATACTTCTGAATATTCTCTTGAGCGGTTTGGGCTTTTGTAATTTGGGTAATACCGCAAATCAATAGCAAAATCGTCAACAAACTAAAAATGTAAATCTTCTTTTTCTCTTTCATTTTAGCCTCGCTTATTTCAAAAAAAATTATTAGGGACAAATATCCTTCTTTGCCACATACGGCTCAACGTCTTTGCAAGTTGGTTTTTTGTAGCTTTCAAGTCCTTGTAAATTCCAAACGCCATCATCTTTAGAAAAACTCAATGACATTTTATCAAAAGTAGAATTATACTTTGACCAACAACCGCTTACGATTTCATAATCTCTGGTAGCCATAGAACTAAAGACAATTTGCCCAACCCAAGTAGTTTTGTTCTTTAATTCAATGTAAGTCGGTCTATTTTTGTCTGAAACAACATCAAAATCAAAGTTTTCGATTTCGTAAATTCTTGAACCGGACATCGTGTATGTCAGTCCGTTTGAGCATTTTTGAAAGCGTTCATCAATTCTTTTTTTGGCTTCTTTTTTGGCTTCTGAAACATCAACTTGAATTTCTTGTGTTGTAGGTTTCGGCAACGGAACATCATTTTCAGAAAGATTTGATGAGTTTTTCGGCGATTGGTTGGCTTGCGAATTTGAGTTAGAAATATTCTCAGATTGAGAGCCACAAGAACTCACTGCCAACGCCAAAAAAATAATCAGACTTATACGAATTAACATTTTATTTTACCTCAATCTTCACGCATTCGCCGCGTTTGACGAATTGCCCGCTGCCTTTCTCGACCAGACATTCGCCGTTTTCGATGATTCTTTAATTTTACCTTTAAGCCGCTTGCAAAATATCAGATTCTTTCTTTTCAGATTCTTTTTGCTCAAGCGAAACGACTTTGCGTTTGCTGGCGGCTTGTTTTTGGCGAATGTCGGCGCAGATTGCGGAAATGTCGTAGTTAAATTTTTCGGCGTGTTCGCGTCTGGCGCGGCGAACTTCGTCAACGATTTCATCATTCCAAGTCATATTTCGTGCGGCAAACAAAAGTTTTAAGCCGCTTCTTTGACGGGTTTTCTCTCAACTTTCTCAATTTGCTTTTCTTCCGCCAAATCTTTCCACGCTTTGTCTAAAATTTGCTCGTCGTCTTTGGTTAATTCGAGCAGATTCATGGTTGATTTTTTAGCTTTTCGGGGAAACATCCGACGCGAATCTTCTTGGGCTTGTAACATGTCTTCGACGGTCATAATTTATTCTCCTGTTTCAATTTTAGCACATATTTTTCAAAGATTTTTAGCGAATTACTGCTATCGCTCAAATCGAAAAACGTCAAACATTCTTCGCCGTTTTCGCGCCACCATTGATGTCCGTCAAGCGACATCAAATCATTCAAAGTCCTTGTTTCTCGCCAAGTCCCGAATTCTTTGATGAATTTGAGGTGGTCGGGCAATAAGACTTTTTTCTGCGGAGAAATTGGCGTATCAAAACCGAAACGCGCCCAAACGTAATAACCATTTCTTCTGTGGAAAGTTTTTGGATTGCCGTCTGTTTCGGCTTCGATGTAGAAAATATTCAACTTTTGGGCTTGGTTAATTTGTCTGAGCAATATCTTCACGCCTTCTTTTTGTCCGCGATGAACCGCTTGAAATTCAATTTCGTCAATCCGCACAAAAACTTGATTTTTCGAGTTTCGGGCAATAAAAACATCGTGAATTTTCAACTTCGGATGTTTGACTTGCGCGAAAATTTTATCGCCGCGACCTTCGACCAAAATTATTGTGTCATCAATCGCTCCAACCAAATTGGCAAGTTCAATTTCCGTTAAATCACGCCCGAAAAATTCTCGCAAAAGGTCTTTTGAAGAATTATCATAAATAACTTGTCGAGGTTGTGAATCTTCCGCCAACTCAGCGATAATTTTGCTCATACTTTCAAATCATTTGCCGCGTTTGATTAATTGACCGCTGCCTTTTTCAACCAAACATTCGCCGTTTTCAATCACCACACGCCCCCGCGCGAACGGTTTTGACTTTGCCTTTGATTGTATTTACTTTTGACTCAATCTCTTTATCATTTAAGCATTCTGCATAGAATGTGAAATTTGTAATTGAGTTTTGATTTGTTTCCTTTGATTTTTCCGGTATTTCAGAATCAGCAAAAAGACTACTTTGGCTTGGTTTCTTTTCAACAAAATCACCAAGTGCTGAAATGCCATCAAGAAAACGGTCAAAAATCGTATTGATTGCCTCATCGCTACAGTCAATACCAATCCATTTTCTTTTTAATTCATCTGCAACCGCTAAAGTTGTTCCCGAACCTGCAAAGCAATCTAAAATTAAATCGCCTTCGTTGGAAGATGCTTTGATGATTTGTTTTAGCATTTCGGGATTTTTTTCGGTTGGATAGCCTGTGCCTTTGGTGTTTTGGTTGTTGATGTCTAAATAATCCAGCCAAATATCCTGAACAGGAATTCCTTTGCTGTTTTCCAAATAAACTTTCCGTCGCGGATTTCCGTTGGACGACCAATAAATTTCGCCGCGTTTGTCCATTTCTTCCAAAGTTTGAGGAACAAATTGCCAATGTTTTCCTTGTGGCGGCATCATTCCACGCCACATTTTGCCCGATTCGCCGTTTCTTGTGCCGGGCGCGTGAATCGGAACTTTTTTGTAGCGTCTGCCTGTTTCTTCTTCGATATAAGAATATTCTTTCAAGATTTTTTCATCCGTCCATTTATCAAACGGTCTGTTCCAAATCGGGTTATCGGTTTTTGTGTAAAATAAAATATAATCTGAAATATTGCCATATGTCTTGCGAGTGTAATTTTTAGGCTTGCATTTTTTTCGCGTAATCATTCCTTGAAAATTATTGCTTCCGAAAATATCATCAAGGATTATTTTGATATGAAACAACATTTTGCTGTCTAAATGAATGTAGAATGAGCCTTCTTTTGAAAGTAGTTTATGCAAAAGCACGAGTCTTTTTTGCATAAATTCTAAATAATCGTTTCCTGACAGAGTATCCGAATAAGCATCTCTTTGGGTTCGAGTTTGGAAAATTCCACCGGTGCTGTATGGCGGGTCAATATAGATTAAACTAACCTTTCCACAGACATTTACATCAGTCGCTAATTTCTGCAAAACATCTAAATTATCGCCGTAATACAAACGATTTTCGCCATTACTAAAATATGGAATAAACTCAATATTTTCTTGCTTCACATATTCAGCAATTCCGTTAGTTTTGTTTCTTGAGATACTTACTGCCATAGTTTCTTATTTTGAGTATAACCAATCTGTTGTCAATCTTTCTGCGACCATTCGCAGAGTTAAGACCATAATTTTGCCTTGCCAACTTTGCTCCAAATTTGCGTAGTCATTTCACATCGAACCCAATAATAAACCGGGACCATCATTTAAAAAGATTATTTTGGTATTGATATTTTTAGAGTTTGTGTAGGTTAAAAACTCATTAGCACAATTTGAATATCCGCCTGTTCGATCATCTTCTTGCGAACCGCCTCGATCGCCATCATAACGAGCAAGCCCAATAGCCAAGACTATTTCACCTGTTTTGACGACAAAATCTATCGGACGGTTTGGATTTGGATAATCTGCAAAACCCTCTTTCATCAAAATATCTCGACCTGCCCTTTCGGGACCAATAATCGTTAGTTCAAGAAAAGTTTGTCGAAACAGATTGAAGAATTTTTCTGTTAGATCATAACCTTTTTTGCCTCTGTCTTTGTATTCCCAAAGCAATGCACAAATTGCTTCATCAGGAATTGGGCGACTCGCAAATGCCTTTTGGACTTCGTGAATAGGACGAAAACCTTTGCCGAATTGTTCACAGATTTCTATTGCTTTAGTTTTCTTTTTCAACATTTCAACCGGAGTTTCCGGGCTGACATATTTTCTAAAAACTCTCGCCAACTGAATCCGCATCCAACCATCTGCGACATCCGAAATGTTCAAAAACAACTGTATCGAACTTTCCGAAGACTTCATCAATTGCCCAAACAAAACAAGGACAGGTTTATAGAGTTCGCAAGCATCATGCAAAATGTCAGGATAATATTCGCCACTTGAAAGTGTAATCCAAGTATGAGCATCTTCTTTGTAATCAGTGAAATTCTTCATATTTTTCAAATCTTCACACATTCGCCACATTTGATGAATTGCTCATCGCTTGCAACATTTCCATTTGCTCGCGGCAATCGCATTCGATACTGTTAAAAACGTGCGCCCCGAGACAACTCGAATGAACACGGCACAAAACATTTTCTTCGCCCGCGACATCGCCCATCACGATCGCAATTGATTCCGATTGTCCGTCGTAATAAAGAATCTCGCGGAAATCTCCGAATTTAGTTTTTAAGTTGCCTTCAGCAAGTCGAATATTCATATTCTTCTTCGCAAAATTCTCAAAAAGGTATTTCAGGAATTATGCTGGCGTGGCGTGCGGTCAAAAGCCATTTTCCATTTCGCTTCATCCAAATATTTGTGTAGCGGCGATGCACTGTTTGTCCTGCCTGCGGAGAATTTTCGTTTGGAACGAGTGTTTCGCGTCCCATCACGATAATCGTTTTTCCGTGAATCAAAACTAACTCGATTTCCCGCACAAATGAAGTGTAATTGATAACGCCAGAACGGATTAGCTCTTTGACGGCTTCATTTCCTTTGCTTATTTCGCCGCGTGGATTATTAACGGTAAAATCTTTCGCACAAAGCCTGTCCAGAGCTTGAAAATCCTTTCGCAGAATCGCTTCAGCTTGGGCAAGATCAAGTCGTCGGATTTTTTGCTCAAGCGTATCTTTCGGTTTTTTGGAGTTCTCCTGCGCCAAAACAAATATCGGACACAGAATCAAAAATGCTGCCAGATAAAAGCCAAATGTTTTTTTCATATTATTTTCTCACTAAATTTTTACACATTAGACCTTATGCTGAATAAAACTGTTGTAATAGCGCACCTTTGAAAAATGGTTTCCGCATCAAGTTGCGAAATTGTGCATTCCACAAGCTATTTCCATCAAATCGTCTGAGACATTCTCTACTTTCAGCCGCATTTCTTCCTTAACGATTCGCAATCTTTTGGCTCCACTTATCAAATGTTCAATCACCACCCGCACTCGGCTTAACTCCCGATTGGTTTCTTTTTCTTCCTCGCTTAACTCGCCTCCGCGCGGTTTCTTCTTTGGCTGTTTGGTTGTCACTCCTTCCGGCGCATACCCTTGAAAACCTGTATCTTGTTGTAACACCGTGCCTTCCGGATATTCTATCATTTCTTCATCGGCTATTTTCTTGTCGTGCTTTTTCCCTTCAACTGTCTTTGATAAGTAAATTATCTCCCGGCTTTCAGCCTCTCCGATTATCAAATTCTTTTCCGTATGTTTTTTTTTTCCCGCTGTAAAACAGCTTTTGCTGTTCCTTATCTTGCGGTCTTTCACGCATTCTTTCCACCCCGTCTTGCACTAACTCGCCGCACTCAACTTGTTTTTTCAATCTCTCAGCCAAACCTTCCGCACTCCTTTCAGGTTTGCATCCGAGTATATCCATCGCTCTTTTCAGTTTTGGCAGAAGGGCGTGAATCCGCCGACACGTATTTGATTGACTCAATCCAAACTGCAATCCGTGATACGTTTGCATCGGATAATTCTTCGTGTAACTTAAGATAAATAATAACTTATCCGCAAAACTCATTAATTTCCCGCGTTGTCCACCACCCTTTTTCCGAAATCGTACTTCGTTCGTCACCGTTCGATGTGCCGTTTCCGCAAACGCTTCGGCAAACGCCATTAATAACACCTCAAACTCAAACACCGTGACACTCGTCACCGCCAAAAAGACCGTTTCATTGTTTCGCAAAGATTTATAATTCAGCATACTTTCATAAATTACA
>JANPDZ010000662.1:0-2778 GCA_031431735.1 Acidobacteriota bacterium
GTTGTTTTTCCGGCAAACTCCGATAATAACTCAGTTGCTTTTCTATAAAATCGCTTTCATAATGTTCTTTCTGTTTTCGCATTTCTGTTTGGATGCCAAAAGATCCCAAATGGATGACCTTATTTAATTTCTTTTACTAATCTTTTTTTGCTGATTCAATACCAAATATTAACTTAACAAATTCAAGGGAAAATATGCTTGTATCAATCATTTTGTCGTTCTTTTTTCTATTTCAAACGCCAATAATTCCATCACCAACACCTTCGCCGAAACCTGCTGAAACGCCGGCGGTTAAAGAAGAACCGCCAATCGTTGTGAAACATTCTTTGACTGTCAAAGGGAAACCTTTGAATTATAAGGTGACGACCGGATTTATGCCGATCAATAACGCGCAAACCGGCGAGACGGAAGCGCGGATCTTTTATATGGCTTATACACTCGACAATCCGCCCGCGAATCGTCCGTTGATGTTTTCGTTTAACGGCGGTCCCGGATCGGCGAGCGTTTGGCTTCATCTCGGCGCACTTGGACCAAAACGCGTCAAGATGCTCGACGACGGATTGATGCCGCCACCGCCGTATCAAATGGAAGACAATCAGGAAACCTGGCTGACCGAAACTGATCTGATCTTTATTGATCCGGTCGGCACGGGTTATTCGCGGGCAACAAAGCCTGATCTCGCGCCAAAGTTTTTCGGCGTGCAGGGCGACATCGAATCGGTCGGCGAGTTTATCCGTTTATACCTCGGACGCGCCGAACGTTGGACATCACCGCTATTTTTAGTCGGCGAAAGTTACGGCACAACCCGCGCTTCGGGTTTATCAAACTATCTTTTTGATAAAGGCATCGGGCTCAACGGAGTTCTGTTGATTTCGACCGTTATGAATTTTCAGACGATTCGCTTTGCCGACAATAACGATCTGCCACTCGTACTGATCCTGCCATCGTATGCAGTAACGGCGTGGTATCACAAACGACTTTCACCTGAAATGCAGTCAAAGAGCGTCAAACAAATCGCACAGGAAGCACAAAATTTTGCAACCAATGAATACCTTCCCGCGCTGATGCGTATTGACCGGCTTTCTTCACAGGAAAAACAAACTCTATTGGATAATTTCAGTAAATTTACGGGATTGAATAAAACCTTTATCGAACAGAACAATTTCCGTGTCGAGCTCGGCGAGTTTATGAAGGAATTACTCCGCGACTCACGGCGCACTGTCGGCAGATTGGACAGCCGTTTTATCGGAATTGACCGCGACGCGGCAGGCAACAGCGCGGACAATGATCCGAGTATGAACGCCATTCGTCCGCCTTACACATCCGTCTTTAACGATTATGTGCGGCGCGATTTGGGTTTCAAATCAGACCTTGAATATTACATTTTAGGTGGCGGAGTCGGTCGCTGGAACTGGGGAACAGACAACGCTTACGCCGATACGAGTCAGAGTTTGAAATCAGCGATGTCGAAAAATCCATATATGAAAGTTTTTCTCGCCAACGGCTATTACGATATGGCAACGCCTTTTACCGCCGCCGAATACACAATTTCGGCAATGAATCTCGACCCACAGCTCAGAAAAAACATTTCGTTCACCTATTACGAAGCCGGACATATGATGTATATCGAGAAAAATTCTTTACAAAAACTCAAAGACGATGCAACCGTCTTCATTCGAAGTTCACTACAAAAATAACTGGAGATAAATTTACAAATGACAAATAAACTAAAACTATTCGTTTTCGTTCTGTTAATTTTATGTTTCAACGCAGCTATGGTAACCGCACAAAAAACCATCGCTTCGAAAACACCTGATTATAAAATTTCCAATATCAAAATTGTTCCATACGATTCGTACAAAGGCGAATTTGAGGAAGCAATAAACCCGGACGACAAGGAACGTTCTTTTTTCAACGACTATTCAATTTCGCTTATGGTGATAGTTGAAGTTTCGATTGAAAAAGGAGGGTATGAAGCCGCCAGAACGGTTCAAATAACTGTTACCGAAGGCAAAAAGATAAAAAAAACCAAAACCGAACAAATGCCGCCGGTTGAAGATAACGGGAAATATTACGTTCCGTTATGGCTCGATGCAGGAATGTGCGATACCGTCAAAATTACCGCCAAAATCACCGGACAAAAAACCGCTTCAACAAAGACGCGTTCAGTCCTTTTTCAGTGCGGCGAATGATTTCTATCCGAAGTCAAAAAAATCCGCGAAGCAATTTACTTTGCGGATTTTTT
Organism: Acidobacteriota bacterium; assembly: GCA_031431735.1. GTDB lineage: Bacteria > Acidobacteriota > Blastocatellia > Pyrinomonadales > Pyrinomonadaceae > JAFDVJ01. The sequence goes on from JANPDZ010000662.1 coordinate 2,246, forward strand.
TATTTAAGCTGTTACCCCACCTTCCGCAATTTAAGAAATATTACCGCAAAGGTCGCTCGTGGACGCAAAGTTTTTTGAAATATCGTTTGACAACTCTTCATTTTCAATCGAAACATTAGACATTATTTGAATGAAAAAGACGGAGTTTTTAGACCTTTTCAGCGGAAAGAAATTTAACCGCACCTTCTATCAAACTTTTTTTATTTAGCGTCCTTAGCGTCCTTAGCGGTGAAAACTTTTCCGACCTGCGTAAGGTGAGCTGTTAAAACGAAACTTCGACGGCTTTTGTAAAATCGAGCCGTAAAACCGATTCTTGATCAAATTGTTTTTTGTAATTTGCGCGAATCTCTTCGATTTTTTGATGAATGGCTTTCTGCTGTTTTTTTTGATAAAAAAGTATTAAAACCTTGCTCGCCTCACGCACGATTTTCCCCGACGAATCTTTATATTGACCGAATCCTTCCAAAACCGTGAAACCTGCGGGAAAACGCGGCGTAACTTCCGTTTCAAGAAATTTGTTCCAATCTTCGTCC
>JANPDZ010000663.1:0-1552 GCA_031431735.1 Acidobacteriota bacterium
GCCGGAAGCCACGCCGCCGCCTTCGGTGCCGGTCGGGAGTGTGAACATCTGAAAATACGGCAGATTCGCCGGCGGATTGGTTGACTGCGCCGTGTCGTGATTGCCGATCGTAGACCAGAGCGGCGTTTGCCTCAGAGTGGTCGGATACATATCAAAAACCGCCGTCTGATATTCCGTGTCTGTGCCATTGTTGTAAGCATTGTCGCCGAGCATCAAAAGCAAATTCGTGTAGGTTGTGCCGGTATAATTCAGATAAGCGTTGCGAACGGCTTGGGCGTTTGCGTCAGCCGTTCCCGAATCGCCCAAAATCCAGATGCGATATGGATTTGCCTGACCGACGTTGGGTGATGTGAAAAAGAAATGATTCGCGTCGTTGCCCGCGAGCGCGCCGGAAGTCGAACCGATCGAATAGAAATATTTCGTGTTGGCGGTCAAACCTGTCAGGCGAACTTCGTGTTCGGTGGTTAAGAGCGCATCATCAGCTGTTTGCGACAAACTTCCTTGCGTGGTGCCGAATTGCACGCGGCTGTCGGTCGCAATATTCGTTCGCCAGCGAACGGTCATCGCGTTTGCCGTTCCCATTTGCAAGTAAGCACCGCGTGTCACAGAAGCGGTCGGCGCGGCAGTTTGCCCGATCAAATCGAAATCGAAACTGATGTCGGAACTCGTCCCGCCTGATTGATGAATCTCGACCGCCAAAATATTGTTTCCGGTAACGAGAAAACTTGAATTGATGATCGCCTGTAAAAAGGTCGTTTCGTCTGCGCCGCCGATTGCCGCCGTCGCCGGAGTTTGATAACCGATTGAGCCCGTCGGCATATTATTTCGATAGATTTCCGCGCCGTTCAGATAAACGACCGCGCCGTCGTCGCGCAAAATGTCGAGCGTTAAATTATTAAAATCCGCCGGATTGGCGACGTTAAATGCTTTGCGAAAATAGGTCGTGATGTATTTATTATTGATGTCCGCGCCGTAGCTGACGGTTGTAATTTCGTCGCCGTCGCCGTAACCGAGTTGCGCGTTTCCGGCTGCCCAAGCCGAATCGTCAAACGCTGGTGCGGTCCAACCCGCGCCTTGATTCGAGCCGTTGTCGAGATATTTCCAACTCGTCCCGCGAGCCACCAAAGTCGTTTGAGCAAAAGCGTTTGACGACAAAAAGACGAAACAAAAAATTGCGAACAGAATAAATTTTCTCATAATTTGATCTTTGAACCTTGTATCAGGGAAATCTGAAAAGCTAATAAAATTTTAACTTTATTTCGGGAATTTAACAATACAGAAATTTCGCCTGTCATTATCCGTGTGACAATTGCACTGCGCGCAATTGGTGAAAAGTCCGCGACGGGTGAATTCATCGCGGACTTTGCCAATAATAAAAATCACTAAATTACGGTTCTAAAATTATATTGCCAACCTATTCAAGGGACAAAAACATTCGGAACCGGTCGGTCGCCACTGGTTCCGAATTGAACGATCTGTGTTCCGGCGGTTGATCGTTGAATGAACCAAGTTGAGTTTGAAGGTCGGAAAACCGTCAAATCAAACTTGCCGT
>JANPDZ010000664.1:0-4068 GCA_031431735.1 Acidobacteriota bacterium
ACATCCGCCGATTGCGCCCTTGCAGGGCTTAGTATGGCGGTGATTTTTGACCTGGCGCGATGCGCCAGGCTATCATATTGCGCCTCTTCGAGGCTGAAATCCGGTCGCAAAAACTTGTGTAGATACTAATGGCTCGCGCTATGGGCGGCGAAGCGGGCAATGGCATTAAGTTAAGGAGAAAACGTAAAACAGACTGTTAGTCTGTTTCTCCGACTTTCCTTTGTTATCAACAGGTTAGCGGCGTGAAATTAAATCAGGCTAACAGCCTGTTTTACAATTAAGGCCGACTTTTCGCTTAACTTAATGCCATTGTGCGAAGCCGGGCGCTGTCGCCGTTTCCAACGGCTAAAAGCAAATTTGCGTAACATCAGCTGTAACCTTTTTTTCTTTTCCGACACTTGTTAGTGAATGTGCTGAAAAACGGCTCAAACAAAATTTTGAAATTAAATTAATTAAGAAACAGGAAAAAAATGAAACAAACAATTAAACAAACAATCGGAAAATTATTAACGGCGGTCGCTTTTGCGGCAATTTTAGGCGGAACGGTTTTTGCCCTTCCTTTCAGACCAGAAGCGGACAAGAATTTTGAAAAATCTGCCAAAAAGTTGTGGACAAAATCGTTTGTCAAAGTCGAAAAAATGGCTTTGAAAAACAAAGGCGGGATGGTCGAAGCAATCAATCAAGGCAACTTTTTGCTCGGACATTATATGGTCAGAACGAGTTATGATGCTTACTTTGAGGATTTTGAAGGTGTCGCCGGAGACCTTGAATTTTTGATCGAAGCCTTTCAGGGGCAACCGGAAGCGTTTGAATTGGAAAACCTGTTGAAATCGGTCACGGACGGGACGGCGAACGCAGAAGAAATCTATGCGGCAATGAAATCGGTCGAAGGCTCATACCGCGATCAACTGTCGGACGAACAAAAATGGTTTTTCGATTACGGCGAATGGACAACTTGCCTGATCGGCGACACAGTTATCAAGGAAGATGAATATATCTTTGAAGACCTTGACGCATTGCAAAGAATGGCTGAAGACGCACCGCCGGAAGTCGCCAAAGAAATTCTCGAACCGGTCACACTGTTAGCCGAATACAGCGAACAAGACAGCTTCACCGATGAAGATTACGAAGAATTAAGATCAGGCGCATTCAATATCTTTGACTTGGTTTTCGGTGAGGAATAAAGTGAAAGTTCAGAGTTACGGCTAATGTTCTTTGAAAAATAAATATCGCAATAAAAATAAAAAATGTCATCGCCGGGAGCGCAGGCAGCCTTGCCTGCATCGCGCGTTCGAGGCTTTGCGAGAACAGGGCGCGACACGCTTCGGATTCCCCGAAAGTTTTAGGTAATCTAACGTTCCGTTCGCGGCTATCGCTCGAACGGGCAGGCAAGGCTGCCTGCGCTCGCGGCGAAAACAATCTTTTTTATTGACGGATTTATTTTTCAAAAAACATTAGCCGTGAAACCGCTAGCGAAGCGCGGCGGTTTCTCAAGCACAAATGCGTAACTCTAAACAAACAAAATTCCGGCTTGCTAAAGAGAAAATGTTTGAAGTTATAGAAAAATCTCTCCCAAAACTGACTCGGCAAATCAAAATGTTCTAAATAATGAACATCTCGATTTGCCGGGTCGGCGGCATTTGTTATTGATAATGATGGTTTTGGTTGAAGGAAAAAAGCGGATGAATAACGAATTTCACAAATCACGGCACAATTGGACGCGATTTTTAGTTTTGATTTTATGCGTGGCGGTCTTAACTGCAATCGTCATCGGGCAAGGGCAAAAACCCACCGAGGCACAGACCGTAGCCGAAAAACGCTACAAACCGGAATTGGTTGTTCAAACAGGTCATATCAATTTTGTTAATTCAGTTGCATTTTCGCCCGATGGAAAAACGCTTGCTTCGGGAAGTGGTGACAAAACGGTTAAATTATGGAATGTGGAAAGCGGACAGCAAATAAAATCTTTTGAAGGTCATAGCAATTGGGTTTCGACAGTTGCATTTTCGCCGCTGAATAATTTGCTAATAAGCGGAAGTTTGGATTCAACATTGAAATTGTGGGATAAAGACACGGGAAATTTGACGGCAACTTTGACCTCATTGGACAAAGATGACTGGGTTGTTACTTCGCCGGACTACAGTTTTGATGCTTCCGAAGGTGCATTGAAATTGATGCATTTTGTCGTTTTTGTGCCGGGTTCGGGATATGAAGTGATTTTGCTTGACCAATTGAAAAGTAAATCATTTACGCCCGGATTGCTTAGAGATATTTATGCGGGAAAGCGAAGTTCGGGCGCGAGTGATTTTACGATCACACTTTATCCTGCGCTTGAAATCGAGCAATCGAAAACTCAGGCGAATCTGCTCAATCTGAAATTGACGAATCGCGGCGGCGGCATCGGGCGCGTTGAGGTTTATCTTAATGGCAAAGAATTTTTGAGCGATGCGCGGATTGGAAAATCAGTTAATCCGCAAGCCGCAACCGTTGATCTGCCCGTTGAGATTCCCAAAGACAAACTCAATGCGGGCGCGAACAAGATCGAAGTCATCACCTGGAATACGGAAGGCGATGTCCGAAGCCGGAGCAAGGAATTTGGCTTAAATCTTGACGCAAACGGTACGGTACGCGGAACTGCCGTTTTTCAGTTGGAAGAGAAAAAACAAACCTACGACGGGCATTTTTACGCGATTGTCGCGGGCATTTCCGATTATGCGAATGATTCTTTGGATCTGCGGTTTGCCGCCAAAGACGCGGAAGATATGACAAAGGCTTTGGCTCTCGGCGGTCATCGCCTTTTTTGCAGTCAGGCTTTGAAAGATAAAAAGCCTTGCGAGAAAGTTCATCTGCGGCTGCTCAGCACGGAAAAAGACGCGCCGTTTGATGTTGTGGATGTTGATTTCAAACGCGCATTGCCGACGAAACAGAATTTCAAAGATGTCTTTGCCGAAATTGCCGCCAAAGCCAAGCCCGAGGATGTCGTCGTGATATATTTTGCCGGACACGGCACGGCGATCAAATCGGACGAAGCCTTGCAGGCAAGCGCGTTTCCCGACCTATACATTTATCCGACAATGGACGCGGCGACGCTCGACAAAGTTTCTCTTGGCAACAAAGATTTGCGCGACCGGACGACCGTCACCAGTCTCGAATTGGCGGATTGGGTCAATCAGATCAAGGCGGACAAGAAAGCGATGATTTTCGATACTTGTGCGGCGGGCGCGATTCAGGTTGATCTGACCAAACTGGCACGAGACGACGATGATGAGGATCGTTTTAAGATTCGGGCGCTTGACCGTCTCAGAGAGCGCACCGGATTTTTTGTTTTGATGGGAAGCGCGGCTGATGCCGTTTCTTACGAAGCCGGAAATTTTCGGCAAGGTTTGTTGACCTATTCCCTGCTCGAAGCAATGACGGGCGGCAAATTGCGCGATGATAAATTCGTAGATGTCGAAGATTGGTTCAAATATGCCGAAGAAAAGGTTGACGATCTGGCAAAAGGCATCGGCGGAATCCAGCGTCCGCGCTATTTCAAATCGAATTTCAACGCGCAGAGTTTTGATGTCGGCGAGATCAACATCAAGGAAGACAAAATCCCACTCGGATTGCCCGTTCCGATGATATTGCAGCCGTTTTTGCTCGATAAAACAAAGTTTTTTGACAGTTTGGGTTTGTCGGAAACGCTGATCCCGAAGCTCCGCGAATTAAGCATCAACACAAAACGCGGCGAGCAGAGCGCAATCAATTATGTTCCGGCGCGGCAAGCCAAAGGCGGAATTATTCCGAGCGGTCTTTACATAATTTCGGGCGAAAATGTGTCGGTCGAACTCGTGCTCCGGCGCGATGAACAGGAAATTGCCAAAGTCAAAGTCGAAGGCACCAAAAACGACATCGCTGAAAAGCTCCTGCAAGCCATTATCAAAGCGGCGGAAATAAAAAAATAATTCATCATTGATTAAAGCAAATCGAGATTGAATGTACAGTAAATTTGATTCCGCGTTTGCAAACGTGCGTTCTATTGGTGAAACGTTTCAACAAACTGATGGTGTTTGAAAAATAAATCCGTCA
>JANPDZ010000665.1:0-7449 GCA_031431735.1 Acidobacteriota bacterium
CGACAGATTCCGCTTCTGTCACCCGTCTTCACGGGCTTGAACAAATCTTTTGCATCGCTCCCCGTAGCTCGCGCTACGGGCTACACGCTGACACCCGCTACGCGGGCTAAAATTCAAAAATTGCGTAACATGAGTTATTAAGTTGGTTAGCGGTTTTTTGAGATGTATGTGCCAAGCAGACGGTCGTACTCTTCGTGAACCACCTGATAACATTCGCAGGCAGTAGTTTCTAATCCTTCACGGTCGAGCATCGTTATCGTCCCGCGAACATATTTAATTAATTTCATTTTTTGCAGATGTCCGGCAGCGATTGAAACACCTTCACGACGCACGCCGAGCATATTGGCGATCAGATCGTGAGTCATTATGAGTTTATTTGATTGAAGGAGATCGTGATTGATGAGCAGCCAACGGCAGAGTTGTTGTTCGACCGAATGGAGACGATTACAGACAGCGGTTTGCGAAATCTGAGTCATTAAATATTGGGTATAACGCAAAAGTATTTTCTGAAATTCACCGCTCAGATGAAACTCAAATTTCAGAGCCTTGGCACGGAGTCTGAAAGCATTACCCGCACTTTGGACGACTGCCCGATTTGGCGTAGTGCTGCCGCCCATAAAGAGCGCAATCCCGACCAGTCCATCATTTCCTGTCATCCCGATCTCAGCAGTTGAGCCATTTTCCATTATGTAAAGGAGCGAGATAATTGCCGTCGTCGGAAAAAAAACGTATTCAAGCTGCTCACCCGATTCATAGATCACTTCGCCGAGTGCGAGTGAAACCGGCTCTAATCCTGATTTAAACTTTTCGAATTCATCGGCGGGCAAGGCAGCAAGTAAATGATTCATCAACGCACTATCTGTGTGTTTTGTTTTCATACTATTTACTCCTTTTAAGTTTGGAATATTGATTGCTATCTCAAATGTATATTCAAGTCTAACACAAATAATTACTATGTGCGACAGACCACACATAGTAATTATTGAGGGATTTATGCCAATGGCATTAAGTTAAGTGGAAATTCGGCATAAAAGTAAAACGCGCCTGTTAGCCTGTTTTTACCCCTGACAAGCTAATCCGCAGAAAACAAAGAAGCTTTGATTTTTGCAGAGGAAACAGGCTACCAGGCGCGTTTTACTTTTTATCCTTAACTTATTGCCATTGGGCTTTATGCGTGATAGCGCACAGACGAAACTTTTACTATTCAATAAGTTTATTTTAAGCCCCAAAACGTAAATAAAAAATGTTTCGGCTAACGAGTTATAAGCCGCAATATTTTTTATTTCAATTTGGAAAAGAAGGCTGATCAAAATTAAATGGGAGCAACTTAATATGCTTGACAACAAATTAGCCCGGGACGAGGCACAAAGAGCAAATAATTACGAAGCGATAAAATCAGACGCGCAATCGGAAGTTAGTGGAGAAATTGCCAATAACGCCCGACATCCAACCGAAACCGAAGCACAAAATATTGATAATGTTGCCGGAAATATGAGGCAAAAAGCTGTCGATGAAATAGTTGACACTCAAAGAGAAGTTGAAGGCGGTAGATTTATAGCCCGAATTTCACAAATTGTGGATTATATTTTTTTTCTAATTTACGGACTTTTGGCAATTCGCCTGATGTTAGCTTTATTTGCTGCCAATAATAATGCCGGATTTGTGCAATTCATTAAAAACATAACCGACCCGCTTTATTCACCATTCAAAGGAATAGTTCCAAGTTTATCGGTAGAAGGTGGCTTTACCTTAGCGCTTCCGATAGTTGTTGCATTGGTTGTTTATGTTTTATTGCATTTGGCAATTAATGGTTTATTGAGAATCTTTGTCCATCGGAAAACAACTGTTTAGTTTTTTTGAGTAATTAGTAAAAAATGTTATATGCGTGCAATCGCACATACAAACATTTTTCAATCGGGTAAATTGGAAATAAGCCTAAATCAGTAGAGTGAAATTTGAGTAATCTCTCAAAATCTAATTCGGACAATGCGCTGGTGTTTACCGGATTAGTATTTGAAAAAGGCTTTGTTGACAGTGTTATCTCCTTAATCTTTGACAATACTGTTTTGAGATTGCGAAAGCTTTGTTGAAGGACGATTTTCAGTATTTAAGACTATCGTCCTTCTTTTTTTAGATAATGGATTCTAAATTATTGGCAGAGTCGTAATAACAGTATTTGACACAGTTGTTCGTGATTTTCCGGCTCTGATTTCTCCGGCGGCTGATGAATATGTGGCTTTGCAAAAGATCATTGAAAACCTTTTGTTAATTGCGATTGCCGCTGAAATTGCTTTTCTGTTGCTGTTTCATCGAATCAGCGCAGCAGTCGAAGTGATGGTTTTTGTCATTGCCCGCAAAACCGTCAACCACGAAATTACCGCGCTTGATTTGCTGCTCTGCACAGCGGCAATCGCCGGATTAATCGTTTTGAGATTTTATTATGTGCCGGGAAAAACAACGTAAATTGCGCTTTTTTTCAACGGCAAAAAAAGGAGTAAAAATTATGAAAAAATTAATGAGTTTATTTTTTGCGATGGTGATGATGATTTCCATCGTATTTATTGGGGATGCGATTTCTTCAAACGGGCCTCTGTCAATCCAGGCGCAGCAGAAAGTAACGATCAAACGGCGTCGAAAAGGCATTATCCGCCAAACATATGCAGGCGGAAGATGGGTTGTCCGTAAGACCTGGAATGGAACTAAATGGGTTTCGCGCAAGGTTTGGGTCGGAACCAAATGGACAGGTCGAAAGACTTGGAAAACCGGCAGAAAAGTAGTCAGCCGAACCAAAAAGATCGTTTATTGATCCGAGATCCGTTACACATAAGACTTACGCAATTTGAGGGAATTTAACGCTGGTGTCGCCAAGAGGCAAAGACGCAAAGGTTTTGAAAAAATGTTTCATTACTTGAAATCGTTAAAAAAAACAAGTATTTGTAACTTCGGCAAGGAAAAGGATTTCACGTGCGCGCCTTTGCCTCTTGGCGACACCAGCGTTAAAATTTTTTTCTTGCGTAAGTCCTAACACAGATAAAGCAGAAACGCGGTTTTCTAGTGTGTGGCTTCAATATTGAAACCACGCTCTGTTATAGTCGCGTTTCCGCCTCTTTGAATTCTTAATCCAGGCTTATGAAAATTAAATTATTCGTGATTTTGACAATCATATCGGTTCTTTCGCTAGATCTGTTGGCACAGACCGAGCAGCAAAAAGGAAAAAACCCAATCATCATTATTCCAGGGATCATGGGTTCAAAATTAGTTAATAAAAAGACTAAAGAACTTGCTTGGGTAAAGTTTTCCGAAGCCAAACCCGATAGCTTAAAATTGCCGATTTCCGCAAATTTAGCGGCCAATCGTGACAATTTAGAGGCCACCGATATTGTCGAAAAGGTAAAGGTTATTAAGTTCTTATCAGTTGTCTCGGTTTACAAAGATTTGCTTGAATATTTAGAAAAAAAAGTGGGTTACAGCCGAGGAAATTGGAAACTTCCGCAAACTGACGGTGACCACGACACTTATTATGTGTTTGCCTACGATTGGCGGCGCGATAATGTTGAAAACGCCCGTTTATTGATTGAAAATATTGAAAAACTAAAAGCCAAACTCAAAAAACCCGACTTGAAATTTGATGTTTTGACACATTCGATGGGCGGTTTGATTGCGCGTTATGCGGCAATGTATGGAAAGACGGATCTGACCAATAAACCAACTCCAAATTGGTCAGGAGTCAAACATTTCGACAAAATTTTTCTGCTTGGAACACCAAATGAAGGCGCAATTAGTGCTTTAGAAGCACTCAACGAAGGATATTCGACCAACAGCATTGCCGGAAGAATTAAACCCAAATTTCTCAATCGCGAAGTTACCTTTACCATTCCTGCGCTCTTTGAACTACTCCCGCACGGAAGTTCTACAAGATTTTATGATGAGAACTTAAAGCCATTATTGTTGGATATTTACGATGTCAAAACTTGGCGGAAATATGGTTGGACGATAGCTTCTGATGAGGAGTTCCTAAAAAAACTAAGCAGATTGAAAAGAGTTCAGCTTGAAAAATATCTGGAAGCGGTTTTGCTACGGACAAAGAGTTTTCACCAAGCTCTTGATGTAAAGACAAAAGTGCCGCTCGCACTGACCTTTTATTTGTTTGGGAGCGATTGTGAAAGCACACTGGATGGAGCAATTCTTTATTTCGATTCGGAAAAAAAAAGTTGGAAGACCTTAATGCGTGGAGATTCTTTCAAAAATTCGAGCGGTGAAAAAGTCCCGGAAGATCTGGTCAAGCAAACTATCTTTGCCAAAGGCGATGGAAGTGTGACAAAAAGCTCTTTATTGGCAGAAAATATTTCTCAAATTAACGGACAAAGCCTGTTTTCTGTTGAAGCAGCTTCATTGAATCAAACAATTGTTTGCGAAAATCACACAAAAATTCCGAGCAACAAAACGGTGGAAGAAGCTTTAACCACGATCTTAACCTCAAAAATATTAAAACAATAGAAACAAACCGGGTCAGTTGCAAAAATACTACGAATGTAGAGCAATTCTTAAATTTTCTGATGTTTTGCTTCAGCAGGCAACAGCCGCGCTTCGCTGGCGGTTTAGACGCCTAAAGGCGGGACTCAGAACCCCGGATAATACAAAATTGGTCTATTAAATGCGTGGAAGTGCACATACAAAGTTTTCTTCCCGGGATACCTTAAAATTATAGTGTTTCGATTAACTAACCAAATGCAGATCGGCTTTTCGATTATATTTTGTTGCGGACACCAGGGAGAAATATGAAAAAATTATTAATATTAGCGATCTTACTGGCTTCAACCGGTATCACATCTTTAACGATTGAGGCAAAGACAATTGATTTGTCCGGATCAACAAAAACCATTGCAGCAAATGTTGTTTCACCGCAAAGAAGCATTCAATTCGAAAACAGAAGACAAAATAATCGTCGCCGACGGGTAATTACAAGGTCACGCATTATCAGGGTGCGGAATCACTATTACCGTGAAATCTATCAAATTACTTATTTTCGTAACGGCAGGACACAGATTCGTCTTATTAGCCGAACCAGAATCCGTTAAATTAAATAGTTACAATTGTTGCCCAAGTATGGGGACAAAATAAAGTGGCAGTACACTTATTGCTTTCTGAATGCCTCTTTATTAATGAAAAAAGATCAACAGTTGATTGAAACATATTGACTTAGCAAAGCAGATTCTTATAGGAACCTTTTATTTATAAGAAAGGACAAAATTATGCGAATTATAAAATTAACAATAACATTTATTACAATTTCTTTATTTTTTATGGCTTGTAATTCAAGTCAACCCGATGATATATCTTATGCGACTCCGTATCCGAATTCTGCTCCGCAAAACGAAAATGTTTCGACAAATGAAGATTATTACTTGAGAGATAATCTGGATTTGCCGGCAGTCGGTCGGTTACTCGAAAAATCGAATAACGGACAAGAGTTTGAATATCATCTTAATTCAAACAACAACGTGAATAATCTTGACTTAAACGGCGACGGTTACAGTGATTATATTAGTGTTACGGAATATGAAAACCGTAATGATAATCAACGCGGGTTTACTCTTTATGACAGATTCGGTCCGAACGATATACAGGAAATTGCAAGAATAATTTTTGACCGCGACGGACGTGACAATCGTGGAGCCAGAGTTTTATTATACGGCAACGAACAAATTTACGGTGATAATTATTATTACGAAACCAACTGGCTTGATAAGAGCCTGGCAATTGCGAATTGGGCGTTCGGTGATCGTGATACATATTATCAATCGCCTTATTATTACGATAACTATCCCGATAATTACGAATTCTATCGGGTTGTTGAAACACCGGTTTACCGCACTCGAATCCGAGAATATTATCCGGAAGCGATTTTTGTTAAAACGGTTAGCCCGACGATGATACAGATCAAAATAAAATCGTCTTATAAAGACAAATCGTCAGATAAAATTTTTGGCAAACTCGCAAAACCAACCAAAGGTCAGGATGATTTTAGAAAAAATAATCCAAATAAACCGGAGTTTGTTCCGGTCAAGCCAAGAACGGCTAAAGATAATTCATCAAAGCCTGAAAAGAAACCTGAAAATAACTCAAAGGATATTGATAAACCCTCGCAGAACAAAAATGAAAAAACTGTAAATCGAAGCCAACCGAAAAACGTCGAGAATAAAAATAAAAACGTAACAAAACCGAAAAATGTCGAAAATAAAAATAAAAACGTAACAAAACCGAATAACGGCAAGAAAAACGGCGGCGGCAAGCCGGGGAAAAATTAAGCATTTCAATAATGATTGACGCAAGCCGGAATATTCTGTCAAAAAAGACTCTTAATGTGTGCAAACGCACAGATGAAGCCTTTCCCAAAGAGTAGATTAGATATTAGTCCAAGTCTTTGACGGCATTCAGAAAAGGCGGGGGTACCTTGAATGACTTTGTTGAAGGCTTGGCTCATAATCATAGTATTTATGCTGGCAACCGAATATTTTACTTCTTTTATTACCATCGGTTGTTATGGATTATAAAACCAAGGTCAAAGGATGATTAAGAGTAATTTCGAAAAGCCAATGAAAGAGCAAATGGAAAAGCCTTAATGCCGGATGTGTCTGATCCAAATGAGATTGAAAAACACGGCACTGCTTTTATTTTGCAATTGGAAAAGATGGATAAAGTTGAGAGCGAAAGCTATCTTGAAGGTTGGTATTCAATAGTTATGATAATCATTCTTGGTTTTTTGATAATACTGATCAGAGGCGGCATTCAAACTTATGAGAAAAGATAGAATTAAAATTATTAAGCGACTTGATGTCGGTAAGACTGAAATGGCAAAAGCCCCGATCAGTATCACCGAGATTGAAATCGTTATTGGGACAAAACTGGTTAATGTAGTAAAAGATTGGATCACCGAAAGACAGGAAAACAACCGAATAGAACAATTGTTTTCCGAGAATAATATGTTGGCTTGGAAATGTCGCCAACAAAATTAGGCGAAAGAGAAATGTCAGCAGAACAGCAATAATTACGAGCTTTTCGCTCAAAATTTGGTTAAGACCAATAGAACAAATGTAGAGTTTAAGATAAATTCTGCAGAATTTTTCAAGGAGAAAAAAGATGATTTCTTTACTTATATGGTTAGTATTAGGATTTTTAGCAGGCTACTTGGCAAAATTAATTATGCCTGGTCGCGATAGCGGCGGCGTAATTTTGACGACAATCCTCGGAATTCTCGGAGCAGTTGTCGGCGGATTTTTGGGTAGATATATCTTTGGGTATCCGATGATTAGTTCGTTTGATAATATCGGCAACAGCATTCCAAGTTTTTTCTCTTCAATAATTGGCGCAATCGTGGTTTTGGCAGGCTATCGGTTAGCCACCGGGCGCAGTTTGCGTGGCTAAATTGAGAGAAAGTCACCCCCAAAT
>JANPDZ010000666.1:0-5898 GCA_031431735.1 Acidobacteriota bacterium
CGGCAAACAGGCAACCGAAGGAATTTTGCACGACGCTCTCGGCTGGCTGGTTTATGTCGCCGCGCTCGGTTTGCTGATTTTATTTAATTTCTGCCTTCAATTTGTCTTCCGCAAATTTTCAAAGACAGCATAGTGCTAAGTCAAGGCTGAATTGACGGGCTAGCAAATATTGTTTCAGCCATTCCAATTACCAATTATCAAGTATCAATTATTTCAGTAGTTATAAACGATTCATAACCTCTGAAGTTAATGGATAATTGAAAATGAATAATTGATAAATCTCGACTCTTGATTCGCATTTCAAATATCCCAATATTGAAACCTTGCTCAGTATATTTAAGCCTTCCGCACCGAAAATGCGCGGCGATAATTCGCCAAGCGATAAACAAAATAACTAAGTTCAAGAAACCGATTTTTTTTAATGAAACCATTTGTTTGCCACCGATTTCAGGCGAATGATAAGATAATTCTTCACATATGGAACTTGCAGTCGAAAAATACAAAATCAACAATGAACCTTATTATTTACCGATCCATCAGGAAGTCGAACTCTTTGAAGCGGCTTACGCGGCGCGCCTGCCCGTGATGCTCAAAGGTCCGACGGGTTGCGGCAAAACGCGTTTTGTCGAATATATGGCGTATCGGATGAATCGTCCGCTGATCACGGTCGCGTGTCACGAAGATCTGTCCTCGACAGATTTGGTTGGCCGCTTTCTGCTGGAAGGCGAAGAAACCGTCTGGCACGACGGACCGCTGACGACGGCTGTTAGAAACGGCGCGATCTGTTATTTGGACGAGGTCGTCGAAGCGCGCAAAGATACGGTCGTCATCATCCATCCATTGACCGATGACCGCCGCCGTCTGCCGATCGAAAAACGCGGCACGGTAATCGAAGCACCGCCCGAATTTATGCTCGTCGTGTCATACAATCCGGGTTATCAATCAATCTTAAAGGATTTGAAACAATCAACCAGACAAAGATTCGTCGCAATGGAATTCGATTACCCGAACGCCGAAGACGAAGCCGCGATCGTCGCGAAAGAAGGCGGAATTGACGCGCAAACCGCGCAAGATTTAGTAAAGATCGGTCAAAAGGTCAGAAACCTGCGCGGACACGGACTCGAAGAAGGTGTTTCAACGCGACTGCTGATCTACGCCGCGCAAATGATCGCCAAAGGAATTTCCCCGATTGCGGCGGCTGAAGTCGCCATCTGTTCGCCGATCACCGACGACCGTGAGCTTCAAAGAAGTATTCGGGAGATTGTGACGACGATTATTTAATTTAAAGTGATGGAAATTTCTGAAGCTATTGATAAAGCTCTGCCTTTGTTTTTGAAGTACAAAGTTGAAGACGAAGAATTAATAGACGTTTTCGAAAAAGAAGGAATTCCTTCCTCAATGGCACGTAAACTTATATTATTCATGCCGATAGCTTTCGGCAGAATTATGATGGATGAGTTAGGAGCAAACCTCCGTGACGAGTTTATTTATACTCGAAAAAAAGGCATATTTACCGATAAAACACAAAAGAAACTGACTGATGAGAAAATTTACAGAGAATCATTGAAAAAAGCTTCACAGATGAGCGGTAAAAAAGAAACAGGCGAAATTTTCTTGGCGATTGCATTCCGAAGCTGCGAAGTAAACGCCGTCAATGATATGGAGTTAAAAGGCTTAAACCCGCAGAATGCAGTGTTCACACCGATTGAGTTTTTTTGGGAACTTGATGAAGATCAGGAACACGATGATTTAGAATCAACTCAACCTAAAAATTGGTGGGAATTTTGGAAGTAAAAGTATTGACGCTAAATTTGTAAAAGCGTATTCTGATTTTGCTATGAACACCGTTAAAGCCTACGAAGAAGTGATAGATTTCATTGCCGCCGGAACGACTCCGCAGAATGTCATAGATTTTCATCCGTCGGAAGCGGCGCAAGCACGTGTTGAAGATTTACTGGAGCGTGAAAAAGACGGCGAATTATCGTCCCCCGAAAAATCGGAACTCGACCATTATCTGCAAATCGAACACCTGATGCGTCTGGCAAAAGCACGCGCCCGCGATTTTCTCCCGAATGAGTAGAATCAGTTCTGAAACTCGTCTAATCGTTACCGTTCGCGCTCATCATGTTTGCGAATATTGTTTGATTTCCGAAGAAGACTCTTTTTTCAAATTTCAAATTGAACATATCATCAGCCGCAAACACGGCGGTTCTTCGGAACTTGAAAATCTTGCGCTTTCATGTGTTTTCTGCAATCGTTACAAAGGCAGCGACATTGCTTCTCTGATACCCGGAACAAACGAATTGATTCGATTCTACAATCCGCGCACAATGCGCTGGCGCGAACATTTTTATTTAAACGAAGTCGTTATCGAACCGCTGACTAAAATCGGCGAAGCAACCATCAGAATTTTGCAGATGAACGCGGACGAACAAATTTTAGAACGAACTCTTTTACATCGGCGCGGACGTTATCCGAGCGAACAGGCTTTATTGCTTATCACGGAACATTAAATTGATCACCGACGACCGCGAATTGCAGAGAAGCATTCGGGAAATTGAGACGACACTTATTTAATTATGCTCAGAATTTCTGAAATAAAACTCCCGCTCGACCACGCGGAAGATGCGCTGCGCTTGGCAATTCTCGCCAAACTGCAAATCTCAAGCGAGGAATTAATAAACTTTTCGATCTTCAAACGGAGTTCTGACGCACGGCGCAAAAGCGCGATCGTTTTTGTTTATATCGTTGATGTCGAAACGACCAAAGACGCACAAATCATCGAACGATTTAAAAACGATCCGCACATCATCGAAACGCCCGAGACGACTTACAAATTGGTCGCCACCGCGCCAAAAGATTTAAAGATTCGTCCGATCGTCATCGGCACCGGCCCTTGCGGATTGTTTGCAGGATTGATGTTGGCGCGAATGGGTTTTCGACCGATAATCTTAGAGCGCGGCAAATCGGTGCGTGAACGAAGCGCGGACACGTTCGGTTTCTGGCGGCACGGCGGACTCAATCCGGAATCGAACGCTCAGTTCGGCGAAGGCGGCGCGGGAACTTTTTCTGACGGCAAACTTTACTCGCAGGTCAAAGATTCAAAATATCTCGGACGCAAAGTTTTAACGGAATTCGTCGAAGCCGGCGCGAACGCAGAAATCTTGTACATCAACAAACCGCATATCGGAACTTACAAGCTGGTCAAGATCGTCGAGAATATGCGTGCCGTAATTGAATCTCTCGGCGGCGAAATTCGTTTTCAAAGCCGCGTCGAGGATATTGAGATCGAAAACGGTAAAGTTCGCGGCGTGACGCTTAGCAATGGCGAATTTATCGAAAGTACGCACATCGTTCTCGCTGTCGGTCACAGCGCGCGCGATACTTTCAAGATGCTTTTTGAGCGCGGCGTTTATATCGAGCCGAAACCTTTTTCGATCGGCTTTCGCATCGAACATCCGCAACGCCTGATTGACGAATGCCGTTTCGGCGAGCAGGCGGGCAACAAACTGCTCGGCGCGGCTGATTATAAGCTCGTTCATCATTGCAAAAACGGGCGTTCGGTCTATAGTTTTTGTATGTGTCCGGGCGGGATGGTCGTCGCTGCCGCGTCCGAAGCGGGCCGCCTTGTCACGAACGGCATGAGCCAGTATTCACGGAGCGAAAAGAACGCCAACAGCGCGATCGTCGTCGGCATCACGCCCGAAGTAGATTATCCCGAAAACGCGCTTGCCGGAATCGAATTCCAGCGCCGTCTTGAAGAAAAAGCATTCAAACTCGGCGGCGAAACCTACAAAGCACCCGCGCAGCTCGTCGGCGATTTTCTGAAAGGTCGCCCGTCAACTGCGTTCGGCAAAGTTCTGCCTTCATACACACCCGGAATAGTTTTAACTGATCTGAGCGAAGCCTTGCCGAAATTTGCGATCGAAGCGATCCGCGAAGCCATTCCCGCTTTTGATAAACAGATCAAAGGTTTTGCGATGAATGATGCAATACTGACCGGCATCGAAACACGCACCTCGTCGCCGATCCGCATCAAACGCCGCGACGACGGACAAAGCCTCAACACGAGAGGACTCTTTCCCGCCGGCGAAGGCGCGGGCTACGCGGGCGGAATTCTCTCCGCCGGCATTGACGGCATCAAAGCGGCGGAAGCGGTCGCGCTGAACATTTTGCGCAACGTTAATTTGTAATGTTGAAAGATATTTCATCAGACAATTATTTAGAAATAAGAGTTTCGCAGTTGAACCTTATAATTAAGAAATAAAAGAAAATATATTCGGAATAGGTGATAAGTGAAAAGTGATAGGTGATAGGTCAAAACCATTTATCACCTATCACCTATCACTTATTCCGAATTTTGAACAACTGCGTTACGCCTAAGAAAAATATTGCCAAAAAAATAATAAAGCCTGCGATTATAAATTATCGAATGCGGAAACATCATTAAACGGGGTTTCCGCATTTTATTTCCAACGCTTTTCTTTTTTGAATCTGGTGACGATCATCTCGCGGCGCATTTTTGGCAAATGGTCAATAAAGAGTTTGCCGTCGCAATGGTCGGTTTCGTGCATAAAGGCACGTGCCGCGTAGCCTTCCGCCTCGGCTTCAAACCATTCGCCGGTTGCATCTTGCGCCCGCAGCCGCGCCTTCATCGGGCGAACGACGACCGCCGGAACTTTGGCAAGTGAGAGACAGCCTTCCTGCAAAGATTGTTCGCCGTCGGTTGCGATGATTTCAGGATTCGCGGCGATCAGTTTGATGCCTTCGCAATCCATTACGAAAAGGCGTAAGTTAAGACCGATCTGCGGCGCGGCGAGTCCGACGCCTTCCGCTTCATACATCGTTTCAAACATATCTTCGCAGAGCGCGGCGAGCTCCTCGTCAAATTTTTCGACCGGTTTGCCGACCTGCGCCAGAACTTCTTCAGGATATTCGGTAATCTTTCTGATAGACATAAATAACTGAGTAGGCAGTTAGCAGTAGCAGTTGGCAGTTCGGTTTTTACTGCCGACCGCCTACTGCCACTGCCTACTGAACTTATCGCGGGATTACACCGCGTCGTGAACTGCGATGAAAATCGCGTTTCGCGTTAAAGCCTTTTTCCTCGCGCTGCAAGCATTCCCAGCAAACATTTTTTACTTCATTGGTCGGGCTGAGAAAATTATTGTAATGCGTCATTTCGCGGTCGCATTCCGAACATCTGACCGCTGTTTTCTCGGTTCCTTTCGTATCAATTGATTCAATCATTTTATTTTTTTCTCAAAAGTCGAACTTTTTCTTTATAAAAATCTCTTTCTTCGATAACAGTGTAATTCGCCGCGATGAAATTTTCCAAAGGTGCACAAGCCTTTGTCGTCTGACAGCGTTCGCCCGTCGCCAACCAGATCTCTTGCGTTTCGGACGGAATTTTCGAAAGCGCGAAATCAATTTCTGGTCTAAGGCTGTTCGCGCCGCCATATTCACCTTCGATTCCCCAGTTAAAAAACTTTTCGTCGGGCAAGATTCTATTAACACCGTGATAATGATATGGCAGATTGAGCGCATCGAAAACCGTGAAAACGATTATCGGCTGACCGGGCTTTTCGCGCTGCTCAATAAACCTTGCAACCCGCACCCAATCGCCACGCTTTGCCGCCTGCGGATATAGTATGTAGATCCCATAGCCAAACAGGAGAAGAAAGGACGAAGCGACGAGGAGACGAAGCGACGGAGCGACGATGGGACGAAGCGATGAGGAGACGAAGCGACGGAGCGACGGAGCGACGCGGAGACGCGGAGACGCGGAAACGAAGACTTCTGCGCAATCGTCGCGCCGGCGCGCCGGCGCGCCCGCGCGGATCTTGTCCGGATGTGGGTTTTTTTCCCGGGAAAAATTTTGTAAAAAACCCCCGCCCA
>JANPDZ010000667.1:0-5732 GCA_031431735.1 Acidobacteriota bacterium
GCGTCCAATTCTAATCACTACTTTCGGATATTTGACTCTCAAAATAATTAAAAATTCCCGTTGAGGATAGTTTCGTTTATTTTTGAGAATAATTGTGAAAGAACAAGCTGTTCGGTAGCGGTTAAATTTTGAACTAATCCAAGCTCCAGGTTTTTCCAGGTTTCTTCGATTTCTGGGCGAATTGCGGCACTTTTGGGTGTTAAATAGACACGCAATAGTCGCCCATCGGTCGGACATCCTGCACAAGCAACGAATCCATTGGTTTTTAAGCTTTTAACCATCTTGTTGATGGTTGGTGGTGATACTTTGAGATTTGCAGACAATTCTATCTGACTCAAACCATCTGTTTTCCAAAGTTCAAAAAGTATGAAAATTTGTCCGCTATGCAGATTAAATTCTTGCAATTTTTTTTCAATTTGAACCTTAAAATAAGTTGAAAGTTGGGCTAATAAAAAGGGAAGTGTTTCATTAAAATTCATATAGTTACCTTGCTAATGAATTATACTTAGCATACATATAATTAGCAAGCTATGTAATAATGCTTAGCTTGCTAATTATATGAAATTAAAAAAAAGCGCGATGGTTTTTCGCGCTTTTTGGGTCAAAACTGAACAAATAGACCTAAACTTAATTTGTTTTCGTTCAGAGTAAAAAGGCGGAACGTCTTTGGTTCTCCGCCTTTCAGAGCAGTTTTAAGATAAATCGTAAACACAGAACTAGAACAAAACACCTTGATATTTTGTAGCCACCTGTAGATTTATTTTAAGATTGTCCGCTTTTTTTCCAATCTGATAAAAACGAATCAATTCCTTTATCCGTTAATGGATGCTTCACAAGTTGTTGAATTACTTTGAAAGGAATTGTCGCTACATTCGAGCCGGCAAGTGCACAATCAACAATGTGCATCGGGTGTCGAATAGAAGCTGCGAGGACTTCGGTTTCAAATCCATAATTATCATAAATTTGGACAATATCGCGGATTAGTTGCATTCCGTCCTGACCAAGATCATCAAGTCTTCCAATAAATGGAGAAATATAAGAGGCACCGGCCTTGGCCGCCAAGAGAGCCTGAGCAGCGGAGAAACAAAGCGTGACATTGACTTTGGTTCCTTCATCGCGAAAAGCTCTGGTTGCTTTGAGTCCATCCAAAGTCAAAGGGCATTTTATAACGACATTTGGCGCGATCTTTGCAAGTTCGCGACCTTCTCTTAACATTCCTTGTGTTTCAAGCGATGTGACTTCAGCTGAAACATCCCCGGTTACGATTTGACATATTTTAGCAATGTGAACTTTAAAATCAACATTACCTTCTTTTGCAATAAGCGACGGATTTGTTGTTACTCCGTCAATTAAGCCCATTTCATTGGCTTCGCGAATTTCATCTAAGTTTGCCGTATCTATAAAAAATTTCATATTCTCCTTTCAATTAATGTGAAACCGGATTCTTTAAACATCCAATTCCATCTATTTCAACTTCACAAATATCGCCGACATTCAATTTTGAAACACCTGAAGGTGTTCCCGTAGCAATAATATCTCCGGGTATTAGAGTCATTTGATTTGAAATATATCTTATCAAAAAATCAACCGGAAAAACCATTTGTGATGTATTGCCGTCTTGTTTTATAACTCCGTTGACACGTGTTTGAACACGAAGATTCGAAACTGACAGATCTGTTTCGATAATTGACCCGATCGGGCAAAATGTATCAAATGATTTGGCACGGGTAAATTGAACATCTATCTTCTGTAGGTCACGAGCAGTTACATCATTAAGACAAGTATAGCCTAATACATATTCGAAGGGATCGTCTTTAATAGTTAATTTTTGACATTTTTTACTGATAATAATCGCCAATTCTCCCTCATGTTCAACCTGATTTGATTGTTCAGGAATCATAATTGAATCATTTTCAGATATCAATGAAGAGGGTGCTTTTAAGAAGAGTAATGGGGATTTTGGAATTTCGTTTCCAAGTTCGGCAGCGTGTTCAGCATAATTTCGCCCAACGCAGACAATTTTTGAAGGCGAAACGGGTAATAGAAACTTTAGGAATTTAGTTTCTATCCCAACCTCGGAAGTTCTTGAATTTTTGTTGATTTCGAATAGTTTAAAATCAAGAAATGGAAAAACCAACCCATCAGATAATTTCCCCCAAAATGTTTGATTGTTATTAAAAAAATGACAGATTTTCATGATATTCAAGGAACCGTATCGCTGACAACATCAGAGAGTTCGCTAATATTTCCGAACTTGTCAACGGCAGTTAAGTAATAATAATATGTTTTTCCCGATTCGACATTTAAGTCTTGAAAAGTATTTGTCGTTAATATTTGAGGGGTAATTAATGTCCAATCCGGCTTGGGCAGACTTTTATCAGTCGAGCGGTAGATTTTATATCCAATAACATCATTTTCAGGATTTGATGCAAAGAAAATTGAAATTGTATTTATGGAAGCAGCAATTGTTAGAGCGCTTGGTGGTGTTGGTGGAAAAATATCTTTTGGTACAATGTTAATGACCTTAGAATCTAAACTTTCAATCGGCTCACCATTAGATCCCAAAGAAACAGTGCGCAAAAAATAGGAATAAATTTTATTAAATTCAAAAAATCTATCGGTAAATTCATTGGATGTAACAGGTAAATTATTCAATAGTTTTTGAACCTTATTTTCGGTTTCAATCCGATAAATATTAAAACCTAAAACATTTGCCGGACCAGACCCATCAATATTTTGAGAAGGCTCAGTCCATTGGATTAATATCGAGGATTGCGAAACTTTTGAAGATATATTTTGGGGAAACTCAGCAACTTTGGCAGTCGGTTCGATCAAAAAAAAGTTAGAAAATCCAGCCTTTTGACCGGAAGCGTTGGCAAATCTGATGGCGTAATGTATTCGGGCAGGCTGACCTGCAAAATCCAAAGTATCAGTAAAAGACAATTTTTTTAGCGCAAAATCAGCAACAGTAATTGGAATCGTAGCAATTAAGGTACTTTGGGATGCAAATTCTTCTTCAGAGAGCGACGGCGATGTCTTTGTCGATTCGGTTAAACGATAGATGTCGGCTCGACTAATATTTAAGACACTTGAATTTGAAGCATTTCGTGGCGATAAATTCCAAAAAAGAAATACCTTGTTTCCACGCTGCAACCCGGTCAATTCCACTTTTTGATCCACTTTCTCGATGGGGGGAAGCGGCGGTTTGCGTTTGCCGCAACTGACTGCTGAAATAATCAAGGAAAAAAAAGTAACCGCAATTAGTGCTTTCCGGCTTTGGTGCTTAATAAACTTAAGCTTAATAAAAAACATCTGCATAATTAAAGAATGTATTGTCTGAGATTCTGGTCAAGGACTAATTCACCGAGCTTTTCGGCAACATAAATTTCATCAATGATTTGATGTTTATTTTCGATCTCAGCACCAAGAAAGCTGATTTCTTCAAGTAATTTTTCTAACAAGGTATGTAACCGTCGGGCACCAATATCTTCAGTATTTCGATTGATATTGACGGCCATTTCGGCAAGTGCCGAGACGGCATCGTCGGTGAATTCCAATAATATATCTTCAGTGCTTAACAATGCTTGGTACTGCTTAATAAGCGAATTCTTAGGCTGTACAAGTATGCGCTTAAAGTCCTCAAGCTTGAGTGATTCCAGTTCGACTCGGATCGGAAAACGACCCTGTAATTCCGGAATTAAGTCAGATGGTTTAGAAACATGGAAAGCTCCGGCAGCAATAAATAAAATATGCTCGGTATTGACCATCCCATAGCGTGTATTGACAGTGGTTCCTTCGATGATCGGAAGCAAATCACGTTGCACGCCTTCACGGGAAACATCCGGACTGCCACTTCCTGATTCGCGTCCGGCAATTTTATCAATTTCATCCAAAAATACGATGCCCGCTGATTGAGTTTTATCTACCGCAGAGCGCGTTATTTGCTCCATATCAACAAGATTTTCCAATTCATCGCGCAAAAGAAAGTTCTTTGCTTCGGAAATTTTTATTTTACGACGGACGGTTTTTGAAGGAAAAAGATTGCCAAACATATCACGAAGATTAACACCCATTTCCTCCATTCCTTGTCCACCGACAAAATCAATCATTGCGTTCGATCTGTCCTGTGTTTCAATTTCAATGAGGCGGTCATCAAATTCTCCGTTTCTTAACTGTTCGCGTAATTTTTCTCTTGTTCTATTTGGGGGTTGTTCATCAACATCAACTGATTTATTGTCAAACGATTGTGAATAATAGGAATTTGTGGAGGGTAATAAAATATCGAGGATTTGTTCCTCGACATTGGCTTCAGCTCTCTGTTTGACTTCTTCAAATGCCGATTGTTTGGTCATCTCCACAGCAACTTCAGTCAGTTCCCGAATCATACTTTCAACGTCGCGACCGACATAGCCGACTTCCGTGAACTTTGAAGCTTCAATTTTTATAAAAGGGGAATTTGCCAATCTGGCAAGCCGGCGGGCAATCTCTGTTTTTCCGACACCGGTCGAACCGATCATCAGGATATTTTTAGGTAATACGTCCTGTGCAATTTCCGGAGGTAATTTTTGACGGCGTATGCGATTGCGTAAAGCGACAGCAACGGCGCGTTTTGCATTGTCCTGTCCAATGATATATTTATCCAATTCGGCGACGATCTGACGTGGTGTCAGATCGTCCAGTTTAGGATATGAAGGCACTTTTTTTATCTCTCCGCTTAAAAAAATAGGCATCTTAGTATTATGGGATTTCTTCCACCAATATCTCAGAATTAGTATAGATACAAATTTCACTGGCAATTCTCAAGGACTCCAAAGCGATTTCCTTTGCCGGCAGATCGGTATGTTTAAGTAATGCGCGAGCCGCAGCAATAGCATACATACTGCCAGACCCGACTGATAGCAACCCGTCATCAGAAGCGATCACATCGCCCTTGCCGGAAATCAAAAAAGCGTCGGTTTTATCGGCAACAATTAAAAGTGCTTCGAGATGACGCAAATATTTGTCGGTGCGCCATTCTTTACTCAATTCAATTGCGGAACGTTCCAATTGACCTTGAAACTGTTCAAGTTTTGCCTCGAATTTGGTCAAAAGTGTGAAAGCATCAGCAGTTGCGCCGGCGAATCCTACCAAAACATTGCCGTTTTTGAGTCGGCGAACCTTGCGCGCATTTCCTTTAATTACTGTTTCGCCTAAAGTTACCTGACCGTCGCCGGCCATTGCAAGATGGCCGTTTCGTTGGACGAGTAAAACAGTTGTCGAGCGAATCAATGGTTGTTTATTAACACTTTTCATAAAATTCAATCATAAAACTTAAAATTGAAATGCTCAAATTGACATCAGGTATTATAAACCTTCATTCAAAGTGTGGACAAATTTGTTCAATTAGACTAATTTATTGACAGCCAATGACGAGAAATAAAGCCTACAAAATCAGGATTTATCCGAATCTAATGCAAAGAAAACAAATCTGTTCGACGATTGGCTGTTGTCGGTTTGTCTTTAATCAGATGTTGGCTGAACGAAAAGCAGTTTATGAAAGATTGAAGGACGACAAAGAATCCTTAAATGGCTACAAATATAAGACTGAAACAGAGTTAAAAGCAGAGTTTCCGTTTCTGGCCGAAGCCAGTTCGAGAGCCTTACAACAAGCGAGAATCAATTTAGAAACTGCCTATCGAAACTTTTTTGCAAAAAGAAACGGATTTCCCAAGTTCAAAGCGAAAAAGAAAAGT
>JANPDZ010000668.1:0-2349 GCA_031431735.1 Acidobacteriota bacterium
GGTTTTTGATTCAAAATATATTTCATTTCAAGCGGAATGTTATTTCGCCCAATGTTACTGCTTTGTTCATAATTCAAATTTAGATTTCAAAATCTCAAATCTCAAATCTCAAATCTCTAATCTGAAATTAAGCACAAAAAATTGCCCGAAAGATTTTCGATTGCCGGCATCAACAAAATGAAGAAAATTATCCCGATCAATCGGATTTACTAACATCCGAGAGACGTCATTGCCTCGTGTGCCGTCATAAAAATATTTTCGCTGCCGACCTCGCTGATAAAATCGCTGTTCCCGATTTTATCCATCAAACGTCCTTTGATCTCTGCAAGATAAACATTGACGCCCATTACTTTCAATTCGGAAACCAATTTTTCCAAAGTGTCCAGCGCGCTCACATCGGCAAAATTCACACCGCTTAGAATCAAAACAAGATGTTTCACTTGTCCGGTTTCCATAATCGTATAGAAAAGATAATCTTCGAGATATTTGGTGTTGGCAAAGTATAAATTTTCGTCCACCCGAACTGCCAAAACAGTTGGAAAAGTTGTCACATCATAGCGCGAAACACTTCTGAAATATTCTGTATTCCCAACTCTTCCGACAACGACGACGTTCGGCTGACTGGTCCGCCAAAGATACAAGGTAATCGCGGCAATCGCCCCGATCAAGATGCCGCTTTCGATATTGAAAATTAAGATGCTGAAGAATGTCACGAGCCAGGAATATCCGTCGGCTTTGCTGTAATTCCAGATATGTCTGAGTCCCTGCGCGTCGAAAAGATCTTTGACAGCGACCAATATGATCGCGGCAAGCGTCGCTTGCGGTAAATAATAGAAAACAGGCATCAAGAAAATCAGAGTCAAAACCACCAACACCACCGTAAATATTGAAGACAACTGTGTTGAAGCGCCCGACATAAAATTGACCATCGAGCGCGAAAAACTTCCCGTGATCGAATATCCGCCCAAAAATGTCGAGCCGACATTCGCAATTCCCAAGGCGATAAGTTCTTGATTCGGATCAACTTTCTGTCCTCGTTTGCTTCCGAGAGTGGTGGCGACCGAATAACTTTCCATAAAACCGACAAAAGAAATGGCGAAAGCGATCGGGAGCAGAGATTGGATAGTTGTCAGAGAAAACTTCGGTAAAACAAAGTCCGGCAAACCCGATGGAATAGTGCCGATAATGCTGATATTTTGAGTTTCATTCAATCGCCAAAACCAAACGATCAACGAACTCGCCAAAACCAAAAAAAGCGGAGCGGATTTCGCTATTATTTCAATGCTTAGATCGGACAATTTCAGTTTTACAGGCAATTTATGCAGGAGTCTCCGAAAAAGCAGTAAAAACAAAATGCCGGAAACACCCAAAATTACGGCGGCAATATTGGTATTTGAAATCTCGTTAAATGTCGCCCAAATTACTTCAAAAGTCTTTTCGGAATAGGCAATTTTCAAACCCAAGATGTTTTTTAATTGACTTGTAAAAAGTATTACTGCGGCGGCACTTGTGAAACCCGAAATGACCGGATGGCTGATAAAATTGACAATAAAACCAATCTGGAAAAATCCCATAATAAATTGGATGATCCCAACCAAAAAAGCCAAAGTAATTGCAAGGCTCACATATTCCGGTGTTCCCTGCTGAGCAAGATGTCCGATTCCGGCCGCTGTCAAAATAGAAACGATCGCGACCGGGCCGATCGATAAAAATCGGCTGGTGCTGAAAATACTGAATAAAACAAGTGCAATAATGCAGGAATACAAGCCCAATTGCGGCGGCAAACCGGCCAAATTGGAATATGCCATTGCCTGCGGAATGAGCGTGATCGCGACTACAAAACCGGCAATAATATCGCCCGCCAAATCCGGTTTTTCGTATTTCCGAAGCCAATTCAAAACCGGAAAAAATCTGGCAATTCCGGCTTCTTTATGGTTCGGTTTTTCTAAAACGCTTGGAACCAGTGTGTCATCTAAACGCATCGTTTTTTATTTCATAGTCCGAGAGTTTTTTGTAAATTGTGCAAAACAAATGAATGATTTACAAATAAGAGCGATCGAGTATTGCTCTTTTCAATGAAACCATCAGTAATTTTGCAGACTCAGTAGATCCAAATTTGTAAAAAAGCCTTTGCCAATCGCAGTCTAAATTCACTTGACGATTCTCGTAATTCCGTTTGAAACCCTTGGAATAATGGATAATGGATAATTGATAACTCCTGATTCGCTCAAAAAAAGACCGAGTTCGGGATTAAATTTTTGAAAATGCAAACAAACGATTATTTCTGAGAAAAATTACATAAAAATCTTTGGTTTATGCAAAAAATCTTATCAAATTTTTGGTTTTTGC
>JANPDZ010000669.1:0-7420 GCA_031431735.1 Acidobacteriota bacterium
TACGACGCGAATCTCGATCTCGCATCGCCCTTGCCGAAGTTTAACTTTTTTAACACCGAAGCACCGATCTACACACGTTCGCGTTATCTTCCGCCATCGAAAGTTCAGAATTCCGACATTGATACTTCGATGATCAGCGAAGGCTGTATTCTCAACGGTGTTTATGCGCGAAACTCTATATTCGGCTTGCGTTCACGGGTCGATATTGGCACACGGATCGAAAACTCGATCATTATGGGCTCAGATTTTTTTGAATCGATCGAAGAAATTCAAAACAACATCAGCCGCGCAGTTCCACACGTCGGCATCGGTCGGAATACGACGATCCGCCGCGCGATCATTGATAAAAACACGCGCATCGGCGATAACGTCCAACTCCTCAATAACAACAATATCGAAACCGCCGACGGACCGAACGGTTCGTATTACATCCGCGAAGGCATCATCATCGTTCCGAAAACGGCGGTCATTCCCGACGGAACGGTTGTTTAGAGCAGATTTTGAATGAATGTACGGAAAAATGCACGAAAAACTAAAGTTTGCTGTACATTTTTCCGTGCTCAAGTCCGCATTCCTTGCGTTGTAAGCTTCGTTTTATGTCTTTGTGAAGGCAGCGGAAAGCCTTTCACCCGCGCCGGAAACGTTGATTGTCACAGGTGAAAGCAAATTCGGCGCAGGTAAAAGCATTTTCGGCGCGAGTGAAAACTTATTGGCCGCAGGTGAAACCTCATTCGGCGCTGGTGAAAGCTTATTTGCCGCGCCGGAAAAGCCGTCACATTGACCGGTAAATATGTAAAACAGACTGTTAGTCTGTTTTCCCTGTCTTCACAAACAACTTTCTTTTTGAACTGCCCGGATTCTTCGTAATGAACGGGTTGAACAGACTGACAGTCTGTTTTACAGTTTCGATCAAAACGCTATTTCAAATGGATGTTTATTGACTTTCCCCTCATAAACCGTCTAAGATTTGTTCATAAAGGTTTCCCTTTCTGGTAACACAAAATTCAATCGAAATAATTAGTCTTTATTTTTGCAAACTAAATTAACCACTAAAGGAGAAGAAGCGTGAATAAAAGAATATACGCAGGTTTGACTGCGATTTTTGTATTGGCGGTGTGCAGCTTTGTCGGATTTTTCGGCACGGGTTCGCAAGCGGCGACCATTTTGACCGAAGGGTTTGAAGCCGGCGGAAAAACGGCTTATGCCGCCGCCAATGTGACGCTCGGCACGGGCAGCTGGAATCTAAATGACGCATTGACGGGCAACACGACGAGCGACCGCAAAACGGGTTCGTGGTCGGCGCGTGTCCGGAACACAGGCAAAGTGACGATGAATTTCAACGTTGCGAGCGCGGGAACGGTTTCCGTTCAACACGCCGTTTACGGCACGGACGGCACCAGCACCTGGGATCTTTATAAATCAACCAACAGCGGTTCAACATGGACAAAAGTCGGTTCGACCGTCACGACGAGTTCGACGAGTTTGACGACCGCAAATTTTACAGTCAACAATGCGGGCGCGATCCGTTTTGAAGTCCGTAAAATTTCGGGCGGCACGAATCGAATCAATATTGATAACATTTCGATCACCGATTATATTGCGCCGACTCCAACACCGACCGCAACGCCGCCGCCTTCGACGAGCGTTCATTTGACGATGGGCAATCCGTCGGGCGCGACCGCCAACATCGCCGTGCCGACAAATTATTTAATGGAAAAACCGCAATACGCGCTTGCCTATCACCGCGATAACGGCAGACCGAACTGGGTTTCGTGGCATCTCGACACATCGTGGCTCGGTTCAACGCCGCGTCAGGATGATTTTCGCCCCGATACAACACTTCCGGCGGGTTGGTATCAGGTTCTCGCCACAGATTTTTCGGGTTCGGGTTATGATCGCGGACATATGTGTCCGTCAGGCGACAGAACAAGCTCGGTTGCTAATAATTCGGCGACGTTTTTGATGACGAATATGATTCCGCAAGCACCGACCAATAATCAGCAAACCTGGGCAAATCTCGAAAGCTATTGCCGAACGCTTGCCAATGCGGGCAACGAACTTTACATTATTTCGGGCGGACAAGGCAGTATCGGCACGCTCGCGGGCGGACACGTCGCGATTCCGGCAAACACCTGGAAAGTGATAATGGTCATTCCGAGCGGCACCAACGATGTTTCACGCGTAACGAGTGCGACGCGCCTGATCGCCGTTTACCTGCCGAACAACAACAACGTTGTCAGCGATTGGCGGCAATATCGCGTCAGCGTTGATACGGTCGAGTCTCTGACGAGCTACAATTTCTTTTCAAATGTTTCGCCTTCGATTCAATCGTCAATCGAATCGGTCGTTGATAATCAATTGATCGAAGATTGGGAGATCGGACCTGACAAAGCCGCGATCGAAGAAAACGAAGCTGAGTCTTCGACAAAAGGTAAAAGGTAAAGGGTAAAAGTCTTTAAGGTAAAAGGTAAAAGGTAAAACTTAAGAATGTCTTACTTGACTGTTAAATTCGAGTAAGACATTTTTTTGCCCTTTTAATTCTACTTTGTCAGATTAAATGAATTTGAAAGTTTATATGAAAAACTGTCCACGAAAAACACGCGCACACACGAAAAAACCGCCGAATTGATGGTTTTAATTAGTGTTTTTCGTGCGGTTAGTGGATAGTTTTTTTAATCTGACAAAGTAGAATTAAGCAGGTGAGCAAAAGTAATCAAGTATTTTGCTTCGTTCAGAGTCCAAACGCGGAACGCACTTTGCCCAACCGCCGCGCTTCGCTGGCGGTTTCACGGCTTGTGCGTGGACTCTGAACGAAGAGCAAAATGTCGCAAAACTTATGCTCGCCTGCTTACCTTTTACCTTTTACCTTTTACCTTTTCTTTCTTCACAGAATAGCTGTCACGCGCTTTGACGATCACGCCCTGGCGATCAACGCGGACTTTTATGCGGTGCTTTTTGCCGATTTGTGTTTCTTCTTTCGGGTAAAAACCGAGACTGTAGTATTCGCGCAATTCGCTGGCAATGTTTGAAAAAGCCGTTGAAAGATTGGCGATCGTGCTGGCTTTGTAGAGTCTGCCGCCTGTGCGGTTTGCCATTTCGTTTAAATATTCGCCGGCCTTTTGATATTCTTCGATGGTTGTTCCCTTGCTGTCCATTGAACTGCCGCCGCCAGTCGGCAGTGGAAACGGAAACGGACTTTTCTCTTTTGGCGGAATCGGACTCGGTATTTCCGGCTGCTGAATAACCGGCTTGTTTTTCATCGCCTGAACTTCGTTGAAAGTGTCATATTCAATCGGGTAAATCAGCGCGTCGAGTTCGAGCGCGTCGCTCAAGTTAAAAAAATTATTGGATTTTGTACTGCTTGTATCAACGCCGTCCGAAAAGAGCACGATTGCCTTGCGCCCCGTAATGTTTTTGAATTTTTGATTGATGACCAAATCCATCGCATCGTAAACGCTTGTGCCGTATGAAATTTTCGTGCTTTTAATGGCGGTTTGCAAAACTTTCCGGTCGTTGGTCGGTTCGCATTGCACATAAACTTCCTGGTCAAAAGAAACGACCATCACTTTATCGTTCGGACGCAATTGATTGATAAAGGCAAGTGCCGCCGCTTGAATCTCTTCGGTTTTGAACTTTGCCGAAAAGCTCATATCCAACACGAGCGCAACCGTGAACGGCTGTTGCTCATTAGAAAAATAAGCGATTTCCTGCGCAACGTTATCTTCAAGAACCGTAAAATTTTCCTTCTTCAATCCGCCGATAAATCTGCCGCTGCGGTCTAAAACCTTGACGGGAATTGAGACGATTCCCGTGTCAACTTTAATGACCTCGGTATCATCAGTTTCGGTATTTCCGTCCGTGTTTTGTTGGGTTTGCGAGGTCGTATTGCTGTTCGGAGGAGTTGGACTTTCGACTGGTTTTATTTCGAGCCGGTTATTTTTTTTATTGGCATCGCCCGAAACACGGCGCGATTGAGCGGAATTTATCGTAAAACTCAGACAAATTACCGCCAAACCGAAGAAGATTGCCAAATTTTTCATTTTTACACCCCAAAGCTAGATTGTAAGATGCCGCGAGGTTTAAGAAAAGATGCAAAAGAGGAAAGTGAAAAAGTGAAAAAGTGAAAAAGTGAAAAAGTGAAAAAGTTGGCTTGCTTGAAGTGACAAAACTTTTTCCCTTTTTCACTTTATAAACTTTACTTGCCTGCAAGTTTATTCTCATTCGCGCCGACGATATAGCTGGTCTTTGCTCTGACAACCAAATTTGCACGCATCACGCGGACGCGGATTTGTTTTCGATCGCCGATCTTGCCGACTGTTTCGGGATAATAGCCGATCGAATATTGACGGCGAAGTTCTTCGGCGATGCCCGAAAACGCCGCGTTCAGATTGTTGCGCGCTTCAAATGAGCGTCCGCCCGAATTTCGCGCCAGATCTTCGAGATACTTTTTACCCTTTTCGTATTCGGCAGAACTCGAACCTGCGCCACCGCCGCCTCTGCCGATCTTTACATTTCCGCCGCCCAGAATAGTTCCGAGAATTCCGCCGATTCCGCCTTGCTGACGGCGCGGATAGCGGCTCGGATAATTTGTTCCGCCGCCGTAACCGCCGTTCATATCGCTTTGTGTATCATACCGAATCGGGTAAAACAATGCCTCGGATTCTTCCGATTCGCGAATCGTCGTTTGATAACTGGCACGACGCGAAGTCGTATCAACACCATCCGTGAAAAGCACGACGGCTCTGCGTCCTTTAATTTGTCGAAGCTGTCGTTCGATGACAAATTCAACCGCTTCATAAAGACTCGTTCCATCGCCGAACTCCGTCTGCCGAATCGCGTTTTGCAAAACTCTGCGGTCATTTGTCACCGGACTTAAAATATGAACCCGTTCATCAAAAGAGATCACCTGCACTTTATCGTCGCGCCGCAATTGATTGACAAAAGCAATCGCCGCATCCTGAATTTCATTGATCTTAAACTGTGTCGAAGGACTGACATCGATCATCAAGATCACCGTAAAAGGCTGTTCGACCGATTGAAAATACTCGACCTTTTGCTGAATGCCGTTTTCAAAAACCTGAAAATCCTGCTGAGTCAAACCCGAAATAAATCTGCCGTCGCGGTCAAGAACCGAAACAGGCATCGTCACCAGATTTGTTTCAACCTTGATAACTTCGTTGTCGTCTTCGATAGTTTCCTGACTGTCAACCGGCGGTGTCGCGGCCGGTTGCGGATTTATCTTTCCGCCCTGGAGAACAGGCGGCTTTCGATCAGTTGTAATAATCGTCGTATCGCCGTTGATCGTCGGCGGAATCGGCGAAGGCGTAACAATTCGCGGCCGCCGCGCCGTTTGGGCAAAAACCGCAAGACCAAACAAACCAATACAAGCTAAAACCAACGCAAATTTTTTCATCGCTTTTATTCTCCACACAAATTGTCGCTCTTTTGCGAAAACGCTCACTTTTGATTGTGCTTTTATGATTTTAGATGTCCGAAATCTTTGAAGGTGAGCAATTGTGACAGTTTTTTGAAAAAAGTTTAGAGTTCAAACTTATTAGAGCAATTTTTAAGTTATCGGGTATTTCGTCAAATGTTTGTAGTTCCGCCTTGAGGCGGTCTGAGAGTGTCATAAACTCAAGTTTTGTAAATAATTAAAGATCTCAATACTCAAACTAAAACCGCCTGAAGGCGGAACTACAAACGATAGAAAACTTAAAAATTGCTCTACTTATGGTGTTTGAAAAAATAATCCGACAATCCGATATTCAGCCATCGGAGATGGCGAAAGCGTGTAGCCCCGTGCGTGAGCGCGGGAAAATATCCGAAATATTTGTTAAAGCTATCGAAGATTGCGACAGAAACAAACTGCTGTCACCCGTTTCACGGGTTCGCGAAATAGGTTGATCACAAACCCCGCGCTCACGCACGGGGCTACACGCTGTCACCCGTTTCACGGGTTCAAAGCGGACATGTTTTTGTCGGATTTTGACGGCAACTTGTCAGAACCCCGAGCGGTAGCGAGCGGGTAAAAACTTACCAAGTCGCTACCGCTTCTGGTTCTGACAAGCAAAACCCGTCAATTCAACCTTGACTTATCATTAGTTTGTAACCGCCAACTAATCGCGCCGGATGGACAAACTAAAGTTTAGAATCTAAACCTTCTTGCGCCAATTCGTGAAATCTTCGCCGGACGGAATTGAGAAGAACGAATGGAGGCGCGTGCGCGTGGGTGCGGTTTGTCAGCAGAATAAATATGCGTTCGTTTTCGGGTTCGATCCAAACAGAAGTTCCCGTAAAGCCGAGATGCCCGAAACTGTCTTTTGATAAAGCATTCGAAGCCGCCGATTCAGGAGTTTCCGCCAATTGAAAGGCGATCGAACGCGCTTCGTTCAAACCGGGCGTGAAATTCGTGCGGAAAAGCCCACAGGTTTCGGGCTTTAACAGAATTGTTTCTTCGGCTAAGAACTGTTGCGCTATCCGAAAGGTTTCGGCGGCATTTGAAAAAAGTCCGGCGTGTCCCGAAACGCCGTCCATAAACCAGCAATTCCCGTCGTGAACTTCGCCCCAAATTTGATGATTGCGGATTGCGGATTGCGGATTGCGGATTTCTTTGTTTTGAACATCGAATTTACTTTCAACAACTGTTTTCAACTCATATTGGTTGCCAAACTCGCTGGCGGCAATTTGTTTTTGTAATTCTTTCGGCGGATTAAAAAATGTGTTCTTGAGGTTTAAGGGTTCAAAAAGTTCTTCGTTTGCAATTTTATCAAGACGCTTTCCGCAAACCTTTTCAAGCAGAATCCCAAGTAAAATAAAATTCAAATCACTGTAAATAATACTTGTGTTAATAACGTCTTTAAAGGTCGTTAGCATAACATTCCTAAAAATGTCCTCGCGTTTTTCAGCAAACAAATAAAACGGCACCCAAGCCTGAAAACCTGAAGTATGCGTTAATAAATTGCGAATCGAAACGTGACCTTTATGACCGGAAACCTCCGGGAAAAAATGCTGAACTCTATCATCAAGACTAATGGCACCAATTTCAATCAGTTTTGCACAGAGCAACCCCGTCACCAAAACCTTTGTCATGCTTGCCAAATCATAAATTGTGTCGAGTTTCGCTTCGCGTCTGTCAGGTTCAAGAACGGCAAAACCTAACGCGTCCTGAAAAACAATCTCGCCCTTTTCCGCGACCAGATAAACCGCTGAGGGAAAATCATTTGCCTCGATTCGTGATTGCAGTAATTCGGAGATTTGTTCGTTTTTCATAAAGACATAATCTGTTAAGAGTTTGCCGAAATAGTAAATTGAACGAATCGACCACCCTTCATAAAAGATAAAACCACTGAAATAATGGATAATTGATAATGTTTAATTGATAAAATCAAGTTCGCCGCGAAGGCGTCTGTCAATCAATTAA
>JANPDZ010000670.1:0-6478 GCA_031431735.1 Acidobacteriota bacterium
AGCGATTTTATTCTGAAAAAATAGTTTTGTTAAACAAAACACATCAAATTTTAAGTGTTGCAAATACGATAGTTCTAGTATTTAGCTTTTGTCTAACTGACATTATTTTTGAGCGAAACATGAGTGATAAGTGATAAGTGAGAGGTCAAAATCGCCTATCACCTATCACCTTTCACTTATTCCGAATGCCAACTAACTCGTTTAATCCCTAAAAGATTCAAAGTGTTATAAATTATTTTTTACACATTCCTTAATAGATTCGGATCTTTACTTTTTTAAAAATGATGATCGAGCAATTTTCACATCTTCGGGTTTCGCGTTTCGAGGTTGTTCTGCAAGCAAACGGCGAAGCGGTGTTGCCGGCCTTGATCGGTTCGACCTTGCGCGGCGCGTTCGGGCACGCACTAAAAGCAATTTCGTGTTCGGTTCAGCATCGCGATTGCGAAAGATGTTTTCTTTCTGAGGCGTGTCTTTACCCGACCGTTTTTGAGCCGACTTCAACGAGCAAAATCCGCGACATTCCGCGTCCCTTTGTTTTCGAGCCGCCGATTCCGCCTCTGACACGCGAGATTTCCGAAAACAAGGTTTTAAAACTTCGCGTTGCCGCTCACGGGAAAATTTCGTTCGGGCTGACCTTGATCGGCGCGGCGGTCAACAAATTGCCTTATTTTATCTATGCTTTTGAATTGATGGCGCGGCACGGACTCGGCGCGGAACGCCAATCTTTTTCAATCCATGAAGTTTTCGTTCTTGATGCCGGGGGCGTTAAAACTCTGATCTATGAACCTTCTTTGACAAAGGTTTTGCCGTTTAAGGAAACCAATCTGGCTGAATTGGTTGAAAAAAGATTAGGTGAAATAAAACCGGCCCGTTATTTGCAAATTCAAAACCAAACGCCTTTACGGATTCGGCGAAATCGTGAACTGCTGGAAAAGATCAATTTTGCCGAAATTTTCAAACAATGCTCTTTAAGACTCAAATTTTTGGCGGAAAATTACGGGCAAAGCTTGGAATATGACTATCAATCGCTGATGCAAAAGGCTGAAACCGTTCAAATTGTTGCCGATAAACTCTGGAAACACGAATCATCGCGTCGTTCAAACCGTCAAGATAAATCGCTCGATTTAGACGGAATGCTCGGCGAGATCACCTTTCAAAGCGATGATTTTTCTTCTTTTCTGCCTTTTATTGCGGCTTGCGAGATTCTGAATATCGGAAGCGCTTCAAGTTTAGGATTGGGTAAGTTCAGATTGGAGATGTTTGACTGATTAACAATAATGAAATAGTTACTGTAAATAATTCGTGCCGATTTGCTTATCAAGCACCACTAGTGGTGCTTGGCGGAAATTTCCCAACAGGGAAAAATCAATTCGACTGTCTCCGAAACACCATTTGTAGTGAGCTTTGACTGTGGTGTTATTTCAGCCCAGCACCACTAGTGCTAAGTCAAGGTTGAATTGACGGGTTTTTGCTTGTCAGAACCGGAAGCGGTAGCGACTTGGTAAGTTTTTACCCGCTCGCTACCGCTCGGGGTTCTGACTTATTGCATAGTCTTTAAGTGAAAACGGTATCAGTTCTGCGTTAGCGGTCGTTTGGCTTTATCAAGACGGCGTCATTTAGTTGTTTGCCGCGAATGATGGCGAGGCGCGTGCCGTCGGGCGACCAGCTGAAACTGAAAATATTGTCTGTCTGAAAATCGGTGAAGGCGCGTGGGTCGCCGTCAAGCGGTTGAAGCATGATCTGACCGGCATCGCCGTTTGTCACATTATACGCCAGATTTTTGCCGTCGGGCGTGAAGCTCATTTGGCGCGTCGGCGAAAAGCCATATGTTTTGATCGTTTTTCCATCTTCGAGCGAGCGCAGTTCGATATGGTATTTGCGGGTAGTTTTGTCCAGTATTTCAACCGCCAAGAACTTTTCGTCCGGCGAAATCGCCCAAAAACCCGTGTCTGATTCGGTCAACTGTGTGGTTTGTCCGTCCGCCGTTTGTTTAAATAAAACTGCGGTTCCTGCTTGCAGTGCCGAATAAATGACGGTCGCATTATCACGTAAAATGCGGGCTGACAGAATCATCAAATTCGTGTCAGTCATTTTCGTCGGGTTTTTGCCGTCGGCATCAATTCGCCAAACTTGTTTCGTACCCGTTCGCGATGATAAAAAGCAGATGTTTTGTCCGTTGCCCGTGACGGTCGGCGCGATCCATATTCCGTCCTCGCCGTTTGTAATTTGCCGGGCGTTGGTGCCGTCGGCGTTAATTGTAAAAATCGTTTCCTTTCCGTTTTCAGTCGTCGAATACATAAAACGTCCGTCCGCAAGCCAACCGAGCCTGTCAAAATTGCTGATGCTATCGGTAATTTGCCGAAAACCGTCCCGATTGATGACCGCCGCTTTTTTCCCGGAAGCGTTTTTTTCCGGCAAAATTCCGTCAGACAACCAAATCGCGGCAAGGCGGCTTTCCTGATTTGAAACGATCGTTTTACCGTCACGCGTTAAATTTACGTGTTTGTAAGAATTGTTGTCGTTGGTCACGCGCCGCCAATCTTGCGAGGCGGGAAAATACTGCCAAAGCTGTCGAATATCGGCGTTTGTTTCGCGAACGGTAACAAGCATCGCGCTTTTATCCGGAAGCCAGATCGAACTAAAGATATTTTTTTCCTGAAGCGGCAAAATGATCGTTTCCTTTCCGTTTTCAGGCGATATTTCGGCAACATAAAAAAGCAATCTATTTTCGACTGTTTTGCGAATCGTGCAAAGCAAAGCCGTTCCGTCCGGTGTCCATCCGATACTCCACAAACGAAAATCGCCGGACATCGCCGTTACTGAATGCTCGTCTTCGCCATCCGTATTGACGGTAAAAATGGTTGTTTGTTCGCCGAGCCTGACGAGCGCAAGGCGTTTGCCATCGGGCGAAATTGCGAAACTACTGACATTTTCCGCGATCCGTTGAGGTTCGCCGCCAAGAAACGGCATTTTGAATAAACCGCTTTTCTGCGGCTCGCCAACATTGTTGAAAACATAATAAACGTAGCTATTATCGGGCGCGATCGCGAATGCCCAAAAACTTCCCTTCATCGGCGGCGTTAATTTTGCCGCGCTATTGGCTAAAATTTGCCGCAGCCATAAAACCACGCCGTCCTTTTCTGCGGTCGGATACAAAATAGATGTGCCGTCGGGCGCAACCGCTGTTCCGCTGATGACCTTGCCGTTGTTTGTGATTCTCGTGATCCGCACATTTTCGGCGGAAAATTGCTCTTTAACGCTTTTTGCGAAATAAGTTTTTAAGCCGAAAAAAGCCAATACAATCACGGCAATTCCCACGCTGACAACAATCATCAGGCGCACCGAATTACTTTTTTTTGTTTTACCGGAAGGCAGAGCTTTTAATGATGCGGAAGGAATTTCGATGACCCGTTCCGATGCGTCAAAATCAACAACGGCATCGTCGGTTTCTTCAAATTCTTCGACAATAATCTCGCGCTCGATTTCACGGATAAAGAGAGTTTCGCCTTCTTGCCGCCCGACGCTGACGGGCGAAACAAAACTGTAACCGCGCCGCGGAATAGTTTTGATAAATTCGTTTTCGGGTTTTTCGCCTAAAATCTGGCGCAGTGCCGAAACGCCTTTTTTGAGAGACGACTGTTCGACAAAAGTTCCCGCCCAAACCTTGTCTAAAAGCTCGTCGTGTTCTAAAACCCGCCCATCGTTTTCGACCATAAAGAGCAAAAGGTCGTAGTTTCGCGCCGTGAGCGGAACTTTTTCGCCGTTTTTTGACAAAGCGCGTCGCTGAGTATCAAGTTGAAACTCGCCAAACTCATAACGAACAAAATTCTTGCCTTCCATAAACTCAAGAATAATTACACTTAACTGCTTTCACGTTTTTTCACGCTTTTTCACGCGAAACTTTCACCGTTTATGCCGACTAATTCCCGATTGGAGAACGACTTTCACCATTTGCTTCTGCCAAAGTTGGAAACGTGGAAAACGAAATCGATCCGCAACCTAATTAAAAAGTAAAAAAAATTATAGCGCAAGCGCGGCGCGAAAGAAAAATAGATGAAGAAATACCGCTTAACAAAAATCACGGTCAAAACCAGAGAAATTATTTCGATGTCGGGCACCTCGACAGACGAGATTCAAACTTCGGTTTGCCCGGTTTGCCATTCGCCGTTAGCCGCAATTCTTCATTCAGTTGAAAAACAACCGGCTGAATTAGCGTCCGCTAAATTTTCCGCCGATCAGGATCAGCAATTAAAAGGAGATTTATAAATGACCGAAGCAATGAGCTTTTTTCAATCAATATTTACATTCAAGAATTCGACGCCAAACCGCATCAGTAAGGCGGAAGTTGAACTGGCAATTTCGCTCAAAAACGAAGCCCGCACACTGGCGGCAAAAGCCGTTGAAGAAATGAGCAACGGACGCACAACGCAAACTTTGGCGTTAGAAGCAACCGACCAAGATAAAGCCCGGATATTTGCCGAAATCACCATTTGGCACAACTCTCGCGCCGCCGAAAAATATCGCCAAGCCGCCGAAAGATTTACCGAAGCCGGAAAGATCCAAACCGCGAGGCGCAAAGCCTTCAACTTAAAAGCTGCCGAATTGACGCGCCGCGCCGCCAAAGCCAAAGCCGCCGTCAAGCGGATGAATGAATTTTTAACACAAAACTAAATACAGCGTTTTTAAATTTTCTGGTATTTGGTAAAAGTTCTGAGTCCCGCCTTTAGGCGGCTAAACCGCCAGCGAAGCGCAGCGGTTAATCAAACTAAAGTTTGGACTCTGAACGAAGAAAAAAACATCAGAAAATTTAAAAATTGCTCTACTAAATTGAGGATAAATAAAAAATGAAACGACAAAATAAACTAAACGCAATTTTAATAATTCTGGTCGCTGTCGCCATATCTTTGGCTTGCAGCGGCACCAACCAAACCGTCGAAGCCAATCGCGTTGTTGACCAGGCAAACAAGAAACTGGACGAAGCCAAAGAGCTATACGGCAAAACCGAAAAACGCAACAGCGAGCTTTTCAGCCCGAACATTCAAACCGTTCAGCAGCTTCAAAATTACAAATCGAATAAAAGCGGCGAAGCGAAATCAATTGTTGCCGATTATGAAAAGGTTTCCGAGATGTTAAAGGACATTTCCAAACAATACGACGATGTTTCGCGAATGAATCTGGACGAAAAATACAAGGATTACGCCAAGCTCAAATCGGACGAATACGCCAAACGCGCCGAAGCCATCGGCGTTCGCAAAGGCAACGCGCAAGCCTTTGCGGAAATTGATGACCCAAAAACAATGACGGCGAAATTTGACGAAAATAATTCAAAATCAGACCGACTTTTCAAAGATGCCGAAGACATCGGCGCGAAAGCCAAAAAAATTGAGGAAGAAAACAAGGACATTTTCAAACAAACTTAAAAATCAAAGGAGAAAACAGCTATGAAAAACAATATATTTACAACATTCTTAACAATTTTCGCAATCATTTTCGGCTTGGCGATAATGACAACGGCCGCCGTCAAGCCTGATTTAATGAGCAAAGCGCCAAACGGCGACAACGGCAATGGAGTTTCACAAAGAGCTTCGGTTAGTGCCGACGGGCGTTTCGTTGTCTTTGAAAGTCTGGCAACCAATCTGGTCAGCGGCGTAACCGATACAAACGCCGCTCAAGACATCTTTGTGCGCGACACGCAAACCGGAACACTTCGCTGTCTCAGTCTGGCAAATCCGACCACGACCGGAAACGGTTATTCGGTAAATCCGATAATTTCGGCGAACGGGCGTTATGTCGTCTTTGCCAGCGGCGCAACCAATTTGGTTTCCGTAACCGATCAAAACAACGAATCTGATGTGTTTCGCTTTGATATTGCGACGAATCAAATGCAACTCGTTAGTGTGAATGTTTTTGGAACATTCACCGGAGATAGTCATTCAGGCAATACATTGGGCGGATGGCACGCCTACGATATGAGTGATGACGGACGCTATGTAGCGTTTATGAGCAATGCGTCCAGCATAATCGGGGTTACTGACACAAATGGCAAGAGCGACGTTTTTATACGCGATATGCAAACCGGATTCACGCGGCTTGCCAGCATCAACAATTCCGGCACAAATTCGGGAAATAACGACAGCGTTGACCCAAGCATTACCGCCGACGGTCAGATGGTTGCCTTTACGAGTCTGGCAAATAATCTGATTGCACTTGATAACAACGCGCAATACGACATTTTTGTCTATAATTATCAAACTCAGATTACGAAATGCGTTTCTTTGGCAGTGTCCGGCACAAGTGCCGGCACTTTCAGTTCTTTTGCCGCCGTCATCAGCAAAAACGGAACGCGAGTCGCATATTCCAGCGCGGCACACGATTTGACGAATATTCCAATACCTTTTAACAATCCGTTCGTTAATGTCTTCGTTCACGACATTGGTTTGGGGTTAAATTCACTGGTTACGGTAAATACAACCGGAAC
>JANPDZ010000671.1:0-13995 GCA_031431735.1 Acidobacteriota bacterium
AAAACCCTTGTTTGATAGAAAAATCGTTCAATCGCTGAATTTGTAGTTTTGTAAGTTATTGAAAACAAAGAATCTCAAAAATGGTAAAAGTCAATTTTAAGACCCAAAACTGCTAAAAATGACTTTTCGGAGTGGACTCAAGATTTAGATTAATTAATAATCCGCGCATCCAAAATCCAAAATTTGGATCTACTGAGTTTATTTTTCAATAAGGTCTTTGATTCGCATTACAGATACTTGGAAAGTCAAAATCATTTCCGTTTGTAAATTTTGCCGTCCAGTTTCATCTCGCCGGCATCGTTTGGTTCCTGGTCAATCTTCCAGGTGTTGCTGATACCAAAAAGCGAAATCGTGATGGTTTTGGCTGTATCATCAATCTCAGCACTTCCGCCGTCAACCGTTTTTCCGCCAACCTTAAAACCGGCGCCTCCATCACTGTTCATATAAAGTGTCGAACCATCTGAGCCAACCCAACTTCCTTGAAATTTGGCTGCCACCGGTTTTCCGCCGCCGCAAGCCAGAATCAGACTCAAAAAGATCCCAAACACAATCGCTAAAGTTAGTGAATTTTTTAACATATTTTTTTACCTCGATTAATTTTATGTCAATTTGTAAATAAAACAAAATAACCCGGCTGTTTGTGGTGAAGGTGGTCGAGGCTTTAAGCGAAATGCACGGCTGAAAATACAAAGTTTGATGCGAAATATTTAAGTTAATTTGAATATTAGACCTTTTGGGAAATAAAACAAATTTCCCAAAAGGTCGCCGAAGGTGACAAATTTAATAGCGGCGGGTCGAGCGATGAGCGACACCCGCCGAGTTTGGTAGAAAAGATGTCTCGACGCTGAAAGCGTCGCATATCCGTCAAAATGAATGCGACGCTTTCAGCGTCGGAATGTTTGGGCATTGCTGACGGCGGGTGTCAATCGCGCAGGCTCATTTGACCCGCCGCTATTAAATTTGTCGCTTTCAGCGACCGGAATCGGAAGAATTCTATCCAAATTATTATTTTCAATAATGTATAATTTTGAAATGCCGTTAGCTTCTTAACTCAAAATTGCCTTACAATAAAAACGCTTTTTTACAAAAAAACAACTTAGGGGAAATTTATGCGCCGTATTTTATCGGGAATCTTGGTTTTATGTGTTTTGTCGTCCTTAATATTTGCTCAGGATAAAAGTCTGATGGGATTTTCAATGGAAAATTCATCTAAACAAAAAGATTTAGAAGCAAAATTCGATTCGTTTTTGAAGCGCGAAAATCAACGTGATTGGATGAAACGTCTGTCAGCGCGTCCGCATCATGTCGGTTCGCCCTACGGCAAAGAAAACGCCGAATTTATCCGTTCGCTTTTTAAATCGTGGGGCTTTGAGGCGCAGATCGAAACTTTCCACGTTTTGTTTCCGACACCGAAAACTCGTGTTCTGGAAATGATCGCGCCCGAAAAATTCACCGCGAAACTCGATGAGCCTTCGCTAATAGAAGACGCAACTTCCGGGCAGAAAGATGAACAACTGCCGACCTATAACGCTTTTTCGATTGACGGCGATGTCACCGCGCCGCTGGTTTATGTCAATTACGGCATTCCGCGAGATTATGAAGAACTCGACAAGCAGGGAATTGATGTCAAAGGAAAAATCGTCATCGCGCGGTATGGCGGAAGCTGGCGCGGAATTAAACCAAAAGTCGCGGCGGAACACGGCGCAGTCGGTTGTTTGATCTATTCCGATCCGCGTGACGACGGCTATTTTCAAGGCGACGTTTATCCGAAAGGCGCGTATCGCAACGAAAATGGCGCACAACGCGGTTCGGTTGCCGATATGCCGGTTTTCCCGGGCGATGTTTTAACGCCCGGAATTGCCGCGACCAAAGATGCGAAACGGCTCGACCGCAAAAATGCTCCAACAATCACAAAAATTCCCGTAATGCCGATTTCTTACAGCGACGCTCTGCCTTTGCTGAAAAGCCTTGACGGCGCGGTCGTGCCGGATGCGTGGCGCGGCGCATTGCCGATAACCTATCATTTCGGCGGCAGTGAAAATTCAAAGGTTCACTTCAAACTCGAATTCAACTGGGACATCAAACCGATCTACAACGTGATTGCCAAATTGAAAGGCGCGGAATTGCCCGACGAATGGATCATTCGCGGCAATCATCACGATGCGTGGGTCAACGGCGCCGACGATCCGATCAGCGGACAAGTGGCGATGCTCGAAGAAGCACGCGGCATCAGCGAACTTGTCAAAACCGGCTGGA
This sequence comes from Acidobacteriota bacterium, assembly GCA_031431735.1. Classification (GTDB taxonomy): domain Bacteria; phylum Acidobacteriota; class Blastocatellia; order Pyrinomonadales; family Pyrinomonadaceae; genus JAFDVJ01. Next base: position 2,257 of record JANPDZ010000671.1, read on the forward strand.
AACCGAAACGAACGATTATTTTTGCGGCTTGGGACGCGGAAGAACCGGGACTGATCGGCTCGACCGAATGGGTCGAACTTCACGCCGAAGAACTCAAAAACAAGGCGGCTGTTTATATCAATACCGATTCCAACGGACGTGGCTTTCTTGGCATCGGCGGTTCGCACACGCTCGAAAAATTTATCAACGAAGTCGCTAAATCGGTTCCCGATCCGCAAACAAAATTGAATGTCTGGGAACGCACACGCGCTAATCAAATTGTCAACGGTTCTCAAGCGGCGCGAAACGAAATAATTAATCGCAGTGATTTGCGGATCGGCGCACTTGGCTCGGGATCGGATTTTACGCCTTTTTTGCAGCATCTCGGGATTGCCAGCTTAAACCTCGGTTTCGGCGGTGAAGACGGCGGCGGTTCGTATCATTCCGTTTATGATTCATTCGATCATTACACACGTTTCGGCGATCCGAATTTCGATTACGGCATTGCGCTTTCAAAGGTTTGCGGTCACACTGTTCTGCGTTTATCAAACGCCGAGGTTTTGCCTTTTGAATTTACTAATTTTGCCGATACGGTCGCCGTGTATGTCCGCGAAGTCGCCGGGTTGACCGACACAATGCGCGACGAAACAAAGATGATGAATCAGATGATTACGAGCGGAATGTGGCAATCGGTGCAAGACCCGACCGAAAAACTAATTGCACCAAAAACAAAGGAAAATGTACCTTTTTTGAATTTCGCACCGCTTCAAAACGCGCTCGGAAAACTGCAGGAAAGCGCAAAAACATTTCAGATGGCATCAAACGGCAAGCAACTTTCGCCTTCGATGCAAAAATCCTTGAACGAAATTTTGATGAAAACCGAACGTGCCCTGACGAGTACGAACGGTTTGCCGCGCCGCGATTGGTTCAAACATCAGATTTATGCGCCTGGTTTTTACACGGGGTATGGTGTAAAAACTCTGCCGGCCGTGCGCGAAGCGATCGAACAACGCGATTGGAAAGAAGCGGCGGAACAGATTGAATTAGTTTCAAAAACCATCGAAAATTTTGCGCGGGAGATTGATAAAGCGGCGAATTTGGTCAAATAGGATTTGGTTTAAAAGCCGTTTCATTATGGTTGCCCACGAGCACACACGCGCACAGACGAAAAAAAACATTTTTACCAAATCTTTTTTGGAAGTTTGCTTTCGTGTCTTTCGTAGGCAAAAATCTTAAAATATTTGATAATTTTCAAGTAGTCAAAAACTAAGCAGGTGAGCATAAGTTTTGCGACATTTTGCTCTTCGTTCAGAGTCCACGCTTCAGCGTGAAACCGCCAGCGAAGCGCGGCGGTTAATCAAAGTGCGTTCCGCGTTTGGACTCTGAACGAAGCAAAATACTTGATTACTTTTGCTCACCTGCTTATGTTGCTCAGTAATGAAAAATTATCATTAAAAATCTATGTCAGAAATTATTTACCAAACCGCAAACAATGTCGCCACGATTACTTTAAATCGTCCCGAAAAACGTAATGCGCTGAATGACGATTTGGTAAATTCGCTCAAAAATGCTTTGCGCGATGCGGACACGGACGAAGATCTTCGGGCAATCGTGATTCGCGGCGCGGGCAAAGATTTTTGTTCGGGCGCGGATTTGTCGGCGTTGCAGAAAATTGCCGAAAGCGACGTGCTGGAAAATCTGGCTGATGCGAAAAATCTGTTAGAGCTATTTGCGATGATCCGCAAGCTGAAAGTTCCCGTGATTGCCGCCGTCAAAGGGCGTGCGCTGGCGGGTGGTTGCGGATTGGCGACCGCTTGCGACCTTGTTTTAGCTTGTGAATCGGCGCGTTTTGGCTATCCGGAAGTCAAAATCGGTTTTGTAGCGGCGATGGTTATGGCAATTCTCAGACGCAACCTTTCAGAAAAGCGTTCGTTTGAATTGATCACGCAGGGCTTTGAATTTTCCGCCGCAGAAGCCGAAAGAATCGGTTTGATAAATCGCGTTTTCACGGATGAAACTTTTGATGAAGATGTGGAAAATTATGTTTCTGTTTATGGAAATGTCTCGCGTGTCGCGGTTATTTTGTCGAAAAAATTGCTCTATCAAATGGACGGAATGAATTTTGAAACCTCTTTGGAAACGGGCGCGCAAATCAATACGATCGCGCGTTTAACGGCAGATTGTCGGCAGGGAATTGCCAAATTTTTGAATAAATAATTATTAGACATTATTTAAAATAAAGAAATTATCCACGAAGGAACACGAAGATTTCACGAAGGACAGAAAAAAGTTGCCGATTGTTTAAAACTGCGCCAACAAGGGGTAATAAATATGTCAATAAAAGCGAAAAATCTTCGTGTTCCCTTAGTGTAACTTCGTGGATAGTTATTTCAAATAATCTCTATGGAAGTTGTTTTAGTAAATTTACTGCTTGTTGGCGGTCTTTCACGCTCACATTGTCCTGCAATTTTGCGCTTAAATTCAGATATTCCTGTAAAACCGCTTTCGCTTCGTCTTTTCTGCCGAGTTCGGCGTAGAGCATCCCGAGGCGCAGCAAAACTGTTTTTGATTCGGGCAATAATTCGGTTTTTGCCTGCTTTTTCGCGGCTTCAAGTTCGCGCAAAGCCGAAGTTTTTTCGCCCGATTGATACATCACAACCGCCAATTTTTCGGTCAAAGCGGCGTAATAAATCGGCAGGCGTTTTCGCGCCTCGAACAAATATGTTTGCGCTACGTCGTATTTTTTCTGCTGAGTTAAGGCTAAAGCCATAAATTCGTATGCTTGATAGAGCGTGTAGGCATTTATTTTGTCGTTTGGAGTTTCGATGACGGTTTTGATGTCGAATAGTGCTTCTTCAATTTTGTTCTGAGCCAATAAATTTCGAGCTTTGCCGTAATAGGCACGTGCCGACGGGCGCACGTCAATCGAATTATTATAGGCTTCGACGGCTTCATCAATCCTACCGTTATCCGATAAGATCGAGCCGTATTGCGACCAATTGAAACCCGAAGTTTTATCAAACTTAACGGTGTATGACCAGAGTGCAAGGTCGGTTTTCCAAACTTGATTATAGAGAATTGTCTTAACGAAAAGCGGAAGACAGATTATTACGACAAGTAAAATCAATACAAAATCCTTTTTCGTTTTGGCGATTTTCTCAATAAATTCGGCAAGATACGGAAAAATCATCATCAAAAAGCCAAGAAGCGGCAGATACAAATAACGGTCGTGAACAATTTGTTCCGAAGGAAAAGCGGTCGCGTTCATCGCCGGAACGATCGTTAATATAAAAAGTGCGAAACCGAATTTTTGGACAAAACTCTTTTTTGAGAGAAGCCAAAACAACGCGATAGCCGCGACGGAGATCAGTAAAGGTAAAGCAAAATCGAGTAAATTTATTTCCACAATCGGACGCAAAGGATGATTTGCGCCGAGCCAAACGGGAAAAATTATTTGCCGAATATAGAAAACGAACATCGCCGGAATGGACAGAATCGTTTCCTTAAAACTTACGCCGTCTTCGGGCGGCAGAGAAATCGCGCCCAGAGCCAGCCACCGCACTGCGAAATACAACACGGCAAGGGCGGCAAACGGGACGACGCGGAGAAACGGCGACGCGGCGACGCGGCGATTTTCATCGAAAGATTTGCCTTTCGCAAAAATCAAATAAAATAGTGGAAAACACAAAATACCGACTTCTTTTGAGCCAAGCGCAAAAGTATAGAAAATTAAAGCGATTATCAAATCAATCGAAACCGAATGTTTTTTCACCGCGTCACCGCGCTTTCGTGACTCCGCATCGGATTGAGCAAACCATAACGCGCCGAGCAAAAATGCGCTGAAAAGCAAATCGGGTGAACCTGAAATCCACGCGACCGATTCGGTATGAACCGGATGAACCGCAAAAACAAGCGAAATTGCCAACGCCGAAATGGGCGAAACTTCCCAACGCCGCAAAAGCAAAAAGGCGAGCAAACAAACGCCGATGTGAAGCAGCATATTCAACAGATGCCAGCCAAACGGATTACTGCCGAAAAAAAGAAAATTAAGAATCATCCACGCGACAAACGTCGGGCGATAGTAATTGCTGGCGGCAATCGTGCCGTCGCCCTTAAATGCCCAAACGTCTGAGGTCAGAGCCTTGCCGTAAAGCCTTGAATCCTGAATCAATGGGTTGCGGAGAATCTGGCGGTCGTCGTCGTAAACAAAATCGCCGCTCAAGCTATTTGCAAAAACGACAAAAGCAACGATTACAATCAAAATCAGCCAGCGCAGTTCGGATTTGAAATTCATATTCTATTTGCGGTAGTTAAAATATTGCGATTGACGATAACTTTTCGGAATAGCTGAAAGCTGAAAGCTGAAAGCTGATAGCTAAATTCCAAAAACACAGAAAGTTATCAGTTATCTCAAAGCAAAAAAAAACTTTTTGTGAAAAGATTATTCTGCCAACAATTCTAGCGCAGTTTCGATCGGATTTATAGAGAGACAGTCAATTAAACCGATTTTCAAAGCTTCGTCAGCCGCAACTCTTTTTGAGGTCAGAAACATTTCGAGCGCGGCGGCTTCGCCGATCAAACGGGTTAATCTTTGCGTTCCGCCCCAGCCTGTCATAATTCCCAAATTAGCTCCCGGATGCGAAAAAAGCGCGTTTGGGCTGGCAATTCGTTTTCTGCAAGCCAAGACCAAATCCAACGCGCCTCCGAAACAAAAACCGTTGATCGCGGCGATTGAATTTGTTTTGGCGATTTTGTTCATCAAGTCTTGTCCGCGTAAAGCAAATTCTTTCGCCGTTTGGCGCGTTACTCCGGCAATCTCGCGCAAATCAGCGCCTGAAGCAAAAACGTCGGCTTTGCCGGTGAAGATAATTTGTCGATCAACATTTTCATCCAGTATTTCGTGCAATTTTTCAAGGACAAAAATCGAAAGCGGACTCCGGATTTCAGGACGATTAAATTGAATGATGACGGCGTTTGAAAGATTTTCGACGACGATTGCACTATTCACAGAAGAATCTTAACGCAAAGACGCAAAGGTGCAAGCCGGGCAAAGAGAAAATAGATAAAATAAATTCATTCTGACGCGTATCTTAAAATCTTTCCGCCGTTGCGTCTTTGCGTCTTTGCGTTTAATTTTAAAACTATGTTCAGAATTAACAAAGCACATCCCTGGCACGGCATTCCGATTGGCGAAAAAGTGCCGAATGAAGTGACGGTTTTTATCGAAATTGTTCCGCGTGATACGGTCAAATATGAAGTTGATAAAGAAACCGGCTACTTAAAAATTGACCGACCACAGCAATATTCAAACGTCGTTCCGGCAAACTACGGATTTATTCCGCAAACTTATTGCGCCGAGCGAATTGCGAATCTTGCGCGGGAAAATAGCGAAGGAATTGAAATTAGCCGGGGCGATGGTGACCCGCTCGATATTTTGGTTTTATCGGAGCATCATATACCGCGCGGCGATATTATCTTGAAAGCGCGTCCGATCGGCGGTTTTTGTCTGATTGACGGCGGCGAAGCGGATGATAAAATCATCGCGACGCTGATCGGTGACAAGGTTTATGAAAATTACACCGACCTCGAAAAACTTCCCGAAGGCATCGTCAATCGTCTTCAACATTATTTCTTGACCTACAAACAACTGCCGAGTGAAGAAGCGAAATGCGAGATCGCCTTTAGCTACGGACGCGAACAGTCTTACGAAGTCATCAAAGCCGCGATTGCCGATTATCACGATTTGTTGGCAATGTTGAAATAAAATTTATAAATTGAGACTAAAAAAATTAAACAAAAACATCGTTTAGAAGCGGTCTATGACCGCGTTACCTCAACACCTTCGGAAATGGCGGTCGAAGACCGCCTCTAAACGAGGCAATGTTAAATATTCACTTACCAAAACCTTTCTTAAAATATCAAAAGAAAATCACCCAGGTTGCAAAGTCATTTGAGATATTTTCAAAATGATGCGGTTCGCCCGCCGCGACAAAAATCGCGTCGCCGATTTGGCAATTGATGGTTTCATTTTCCTTGATTAAATCGGCAGTTCCGCTGACGATGATGTAAAATTCATCCTTTTTGTGAGGCGTTTGATAATCCTGTCCGCGTGGCGCGAAAAATTCGAGCTCAAAATTGCCTTTTGCAAAAGCATTCGTGAACCACACGCCGTCTTTCCATTTTTTGTCGGCAGGCAAGGGCAATTTGGCTAAAAATTCTTTGGTCGTGAACTTCATATTCCAAGTTTCAGGTTCCAGGGTCCAGGTTCCAAGTTTCAAAGTTTCAAGTTGGATTCGTTTTCTAACTTGGAACCTGAAACTTGGAACTAAAAACTAGCCGTTTTTTTTTACGCCGTTTCATTGACATAAGTCAACCACGGCGCATCGTTTGGCGCGGGGCGTTCGCCGCGAATGATCTCAAAGAAACGGTCTTGTAATTGTTTGGTAATTTCACCGCGTTTGCCTTCGCCGATCGTGATCCGGTCAACCGAACGAATGGGCGTGATCTCGGCAGCTGTGCCGGTAAAGAACAGCTCGTCCGCCAGATATAGCGCGGCGCGCTGAACGGTTGTTTCGAGAACCGGAATTCCGAGTTCGCGGGCAATTTCAACGACCGAATCGCGTGTAATGCCCGGCAAAATAGATGCGCCGAGCGGCGGCGTGATAAGTTTTCCGCCCGCTACGATAAACAGATTTTCGCCTGAACCTTCGGAAACAAAACCGCGATCGTCCAATGCAATGCCTTCGGAAAATCCGCCTAAGATCGCTTCCATTTTGATCAGTTGTGAATTCATATAATTGGCGCCGGCTTTGGCAACAGCCGGAAGCGAATTGGTTGTGATGCGCGTCCAGCTCGAAACACAAGTGTCAACACCCTCTTCGAGAGCTTCTTCGCCGAGATATTTACCCCAGTCCCAAGCGGCGATGTAGCATTCGATCGGATTCGGAAAAGGATTTACTCCAAACGCTGGTTTTTCTTCGTTTAGACCGCGAAAGACGATCGGGCGCAGATAGCACGCTTCTAAACCGCTGTCGCGAACTAATTCAACCGCCGCCTGACAAAAATCTTCGCGGTTAAATTTCAAATCCATCCGATAGACTTTGGCGGAATTGACAAGCCTTTGCATATGTTCTGTGAGCCGAAAAACGGCGGTTCCGTTGACGGTTTCGTAAGCTCGAATGCCTTCAAAAACGCTCGAACCGTAATGAATCGCGTGCGTCATCACGTGAACCCGCGCATCATTCCAATCAATCATCTTACCGTTGCGCCAAATTCGTGGCGCAATTCGCAAAGTATTAACATCTTTTGTTGACATAATTTTTTATAAAGACTCAGTAGATCCAATTTTGGATTTTAGATTTTGGATTTTGGATTCTCAAACAATTCGAAGCCTCCGTTTTTCGCCTAAATTCAGATTATGGTTTGACAAAAAATCCGACATCCCAAATCCGACATCCCAAATTTGGATCTACTGAGACTCCTTAAAAGGTATGAATCAGGAGAAACTTCTATCAGGAAAAAACAACTAAACGGACAAATATTCAAGAAATTCTAATTTTTTATTCGGACAGCATTAATTCAAGGATAGTATATTTAAAACCAAAGGGCAAAAGTTCGGTTAATCATTACATAACCAAAACTTTCGCCCTTTAGAATTTTTGCGTTGTTATAAAATAGACAATCGCGGTGCCGTATCATCCAGACGGCTCTGATAAAGTATTCCGTTGACGTTTGCCGTAAATATTATCGGTTGGTCACCGGCTCCGGCAAGTTCGGCAGGCAATGTGAAATCCACGGTATAAATGCCCGGTTCGACCAAAGTTGCACCAGTCAGGATCAATGCGCCGGAAATGTCCCGACTTCCAATTCTTATTGTAAATGACGTGCTCGACAGATTATTGATACCCGTCACATAAACCCTTAAAACAGATTGGACACGACGGCTTCCGCGCAATCTAAAAGTTGTGATTGTGAACGGCTCACGAGTCAGGACGCGATTGGTCGAATTGAAAATTTTGGCGCGTCCGCCTGGTCCGGGTGTTAAACGATCTGAAAACACATCGGGTCTTGCACGCATTATGGTTACATTTCCCTTGAAAACCAAGCCGTTATTGTTGATCACAACCGGATAAACCGTTCCGGCATCAGCAGCGGGCAGTCCGGGCGGTACAACAAATACAATTTGGCGTTGTCCGACAGTTTTCAAACCGCACGATGCGCCGTTAATCGTCATGGTCAGACCGCTTAATTCAATCGGAAGAGTAAATCTTCGTTCAATCGAGCCGACGGCTGTACGGGCAACAATTGGTTGATTTGTCCCGGAATTATAATCAAGAATTGCCAACATCCCGGAAGAAATGCCTTGCACGGCAGGCGGTTGTTGCGGCGTCGGCGTCGGAGTTGGTGTCGCACTCGGACTCGGCGTCGGAGTTGGCGAAGGTGTCGGTGTCGGCGAAGGTGTCGGCACCGGCGAAGGCGAAACAGCTATGCGGCTTGCGCCGGTCGCAAAGTTAAAGCTGGCAATTGTTTGGGAATCCGAGAAAGGAAGAAGAAAATAATAAACTTCACTTGCTAAATCGGAGTTTCCGGTTCCGGTTTCGGTGTTCGCAAGGTTAAAGATCATTCTTCGCAACGAATTGCTCGGCATCGGTTGAATCGAAGACAAGAAGAAATTAGGATTTGGTAATTTTGTCTGCCTTGTAAAGATTGCCGACATCGAAGCAGTGACGGGGAAAGAATAAAGCTGCGAAGGGCGCAAGATATTATCATTTAATCCCTCGCTTGAGGTAGTCGGAATTGTACCGTCGGGTTTGATATTCATCCGCGTTTGAAGAACAAAAGTTTGCGGTACGCGATTCACATCATAGTCCGTAAAACCCGGATAACGCTGCAGATCCCCACCAAAAGCCCCGCTGTCGGCATCGCTTCTCGGCAAAATCCGGCGAAAAGCATTAGTTGTCAGGGTTGTGTCATAAACATATGTAGCAAACCCCATTTGATTAGTTCCGCCGTTTTCAGCTGCGAGATCGGCATATGAGTCAAAAGCAATAAATCGGCCGTCGCGGCTCATTCGTCGGCCGTAATTTAAGATGTTGACGACATCGCCCGGATTGGTTCGGGTGGTGGTTGTAACCTGTTTTTTTGTCGTTCCGATGACACCGCTTGAATCTAAATCGGTATAAAAGACTTCTTCGTTCTTGTCGGTATTGCTGCCGGTCATTCCGACAATCGGATTATCGCCGTTGCTCAGGAAAGCAATACGCCAACCGCCGCCGGTCAGATTTGCGATCGACGAATTTGCATTGTAAATAGGTGCGGCAATCGTGCCGCGTGGTGTGGTAGAGATCTGTCTTAAAGTCGAAGTGGCACGGATAAAGGCGAAAATTTCGTCGTTATCAGCTGAAGGAAAAGGATTTCCGCCTGTAATCAAATCGCGGTTTGAAGTAAAACTGATCGCGCTGCCCGTATCGTCAATGCTTGAATCGTGATTGTCATCCGCAATGATCGACTGAGCGGAAGTTGATCCCGAAACAGGCAAACGGCTTGGAATGGAATTTGTGACCCGCGTAAAAGTTCCCGCACTAAGATCCGTTATGGGAATTTCATCGCCGGTCGTCAAATCTGCCGCCGGAGCCGCCGGAATCTGGTAAAGCCACATTTCGGTATTGCCGTCATTAACGAGGTTGTTAATCTGGTTAGGAGCGGTTCCTGTAATACAAGGGTTTGAAGCCGCCGGAGTCGCATTAGGATTAAAACTTCCGGGATTTGTCGTGCTGACAATGGCCGGAATTGTTCCATTACCCGGATATGCACAGGTTGCGTTTGAACTGAAAGCGATCCATCGTCCGTTGTTGCTGATGACCGGACGAAGATTGACCATATCAACTCTGATATTGTCAAAGGTCGGATCTTTGGTCGGATCAATTAACAAACCGATAGTATCAGTGATTTGAAAAATCCGGCGTTGGGCATAATCGAAAAGAAAAATTTCGTGGTTGCCGTCCGAATTACGCGGATTTTCAGTTGCGTGATTGCCGATTGATTCAAAAACGACGAAACGGCCGTCGCCGGAAATTCCGCCGGCAAATGACTCGGTGTTGGAAGAGGTAACCTGTCCGATCACGGAATCAACCTGCGCCGTGGCAGTGATCAAATTACCAAATAAAACAATAATGACTAATAAAACGAAAATGTGAAACTTCACAAAATCCTCCGAATTTAATATTTTTACGAGGGCGTAAAAAAGACCTACCAAGAATGAATTCATACACAAGCACAAAACATTGCATTTTAAAGGTAAAAAATGCGTTCTGCAAGGCAAGTATCGAATTAATATTGCAACTGCGTTTGAAAAACATCTGCTTTGATGCAGTTAAAGTTGAAATTGGTTGTCGTTTTACATTTATCAATTTACAAATATCATTTATTATTTGGCAGAAACAGGTTGATTAATAATCGCCTTCAAGGTTTTCGGTCGGTTCAATAATTAGCTTTAGAATTAATTCAGATAAATATTAAATGGTCAATCACAAAAAAAAAATAATGATCGTCGCGGGCGAACCGTCGGGCGACGGACACGCGGCAAAACTTATTTCCGCGATGCGCGAACTTGCGCCGGAGACTGATTTCGAGTTTTTCGGAGCGGCAAGTCATATGTTGCGTGCAGCAGGTGTTGAAGAAATTGTCAACGTCGATGATTTTTCAATTGTCGGTTTGCCAGAAATTGCCAAAGCTCTGCCGATGTTCTGGAAGGCTTTTCAAAAATTAAAACGGACGGCGATCGAGCGAAAACCCGACGCAGTAATTTTGGTGGATTTTCCCGATTTTAATCTCAAACTTGCCAAAACCCTTAAAAAAGAAGGACTGAAAATAATTTATTACATTTCACCGCAACTCTGGGCGTGGCGTAAATACCGTGCTGCTTCGATAAGAAAATATGTTGATCTGCTGCTGACGATTCTGCCGTTTGAAAAGGATTGGTATGCGCGGCAGGGAATTTCGCACATCGAATATGTCGGCAATCCAACGGTGCGCGAGGTTCATTCAAGCCTGACGAAGGAAGCGTTTTGCGAGAAATACAATCTAGATTCGGCAAAACCGATTGTTTCGCTACTCGCCGGAAGCCGTCATAAAGAAATTCTGCGGATTTTGCCGGTTTTGCTCGAAACCACCGCGCTGATGGTGCAAAAACATGCCAATATTCAATTTGTTATCGCGCTTGCAGCTACGCGGAAACCGGCTGAAGTTGAAACCGCAATTAACGAAGCGAGACATAAAGGCTTAAAACTACCGAAGGTTCTGATTACCGTCCAAAGCGAAACCCACGAGGCTTTGAACGCTTCGGACGCGGCGGCCGTCACAAGCGGAACAGCAACGCTGGAAACGGCGATAATCGGCACGCCGCTCGCAATTGTTTATAAATCATCAAAAATCAATTACAAACTTTTGCGTCCGCTGATTTCAATCGAGCATTTCGGTTTGATAAACCTGATTGCCGAAGAACGCCTTGCAAAAGAGATGATTCAAGACGATTTCACGGCGGAATTATTGGCGGAAGAAATTTTTCGGCTGCTCGAACCCGCGACGAATCAAAAAATGCGCAAACGCCTGCGCGATGTAACCGAAAAACTCGGTCAGGGCGGTGCATCAAAACGAGCAGCGGAAATTATTTTGCACGAGTTAGAAGCTTAGCTGATTATTTGCCTTCGACAACGCCGAGCCATTTGAGAGCTTCGGCGCGGTCGGTGAATAATTCGATCG
>JANPDZ010000672.1:0-3502 GCA_031431735.1 Acidobacteriota bacterium
ACTAATTTCTAACTTTTTGCAAATGCTTCTGAATTTTTTTCATCAGAAAGAAGATGTTTTTCTTTCGGGAAATATGAATCTTTATTACGAAGAAGGAAATCCGAACAAATGGTATGCGCCCGATTTGCTGATTGCTTTTGGTGTGCCTAATCACGAGCGTTCAAGCTATCAAATTTGGAAGGAAAAAGTTTTTCCGCAAGTAATTTTCGAGATTGCCTCAGACAAAACTTGGGAAAATGATGTTGGTAAAAAATACAAGGATTATGAAACTTTCGGTGTCGAAGAATACTATATTTTAGACCCCGAATTTGCTTATTTGCCTGCGCCGATGTTGGCTTTTCATCGGCAAGGTGAGCGGCTTTTGTCAGTTCAAGTGACGGAAGAAAGAGTCTTTTCGCCGCGTCTTGGTTTGGAAATTGTGCGAACAGAAAACAATTTTCGATTATTTAATCCGCAGACGAACGAATTTCTTTTGACCTTAGAAGAATCGGAAACAGAGAAAAAGATTTTTGAATCCCGAGCAATCACGGCAGAAGCGGAAAACGAAAAATTGAAAGCGGAAATTGAAAGATTGAAAGCAGAAAAATAAATTTTATGGCAGAAGAAATTACACAAAATCAAACAGAGAGCAGTAAGCAAAATGTGCCGCAGCAGTTTGAAATTGCGGTTTTGCCCTTGCAGAATACGACGATGTTTCCCGATACGGTCGTGCCGCTTTCGGTCGGGCGGACTCGTTCGATCAGCGCGGTCGAAGCGGCGCTCGCGACCGAAGAAAAACTGATCGCCTGTGTGACGGTAAAAACGCCCGAAATGCAAGGAAGCGATGCCAAACCGATTGATCTATACGAGGTCGGCACAATCGTCAATATCAAACGAATGATGCGAAACGACGGCGTAATGCAGTTGATTGTGCAGGGCGTTGACCGTGTGAAAATTTTGAATTGGGCGCAGGAAGACCCGTTTTTACGGGCGAAAGTCGAGATTCTGCCGGAATTGACAATCGTTGATAACGAAGAAGTCGAAGCCTTGAAACGCAATATTCAGGGAATGATCCAAGAGGCTCTGGCGATGCTGCCGAACATTCCGCCCGAAGTGCGAATGGCGGTGATGTCGCAAAACAATGCGGTGCAGCTTTCCTATTTTCTGGCATCTGTTTTGGATTTGGGTGTTGAAACCGAACAGAAAATGCTCGAATCGGAAACGACCGACCGCCTTTTGATGCTGACACACGCCGCGCTTGCCAAAGAACTCGAAATTATGCAGCTTCGCTCAAAAATTGCGAGCGAGGCGCAAAACGAGATGGATAAATCGCAACGTGATTATATCCTGCGTCAACAAATGAAGGCGATTCAAAAAGAACTCGGCGACGACGAAGGCGGCGAAAAAGCGGAAGCCGAACAACTTCGTGAGCGATTGGAAACGGCAGATTTGCCCGACGAAATCCGCAAAGAAGCCGAGCGCGAACTCAAGCGAATGGAGCAATTGCCGCAAGCCGCGCCCGATTATCACGTGATCCGAACATATCTTGAATACGTTCTGGAATTGCCGTGGAAAAAGTCGAGCGAGGAAAAACTAGACTTAAACGAAGCCAAAAAGATTTTGGACGAAGACCATTACGGACTTGAAGACATCAAAGAACGAATTTTGGAATCTTTGGCGGTCATCAAACTTCGTCCCGATTCAAAAAGTCCGATCATTCTGTTTGTCGGACCTCCGGGCGTCGGTAAAACTTCGCTCGGGCGTTCGATTGCGCGTGCTTTGGGGCGCGAATTTGACCGCATATCTTTAGGTGGTGTGCGCGATGAATCGGAACTGCGCGGACATCGCCGAACATATGTCGGCGCGATGCCGGGACGAATTATTCAAATGTTTCGGCGTGTCGGTGTCAATAATCCGGTGCTGATGCTCGACGAAATTGACAAAATGGGCAACGATTACCGCGGCGACCCGGCAGCGGCATTGCTTGAAATTTTAGATCCGGCGCAAAACGGCACGTTTCGCGACCATTATCTCGATTTGCCGTTCGATCTTTCGAAAACCTTCTTTATTGCGACCGCCAATCAGCTACAACCGATTCCGCATCCGCTGCGGGACAGGATGGAAATTATCAGTCTCGCGGGTTATTCTGACGCGGAAAAATTGAATATCGCCAAGCAATATCTGATTCCGCGCCAAGTCACGGAAAACGGGTTGTCGTCCGATCAAATCGAAATTGCCGACGACGCGATAAATCTTTTGACGATGCGCTACACACGCGAAGCCGGCGTTCGCCAGCTTGAAAGAACGGTCGGAAATCTGGCGCGAAAAGTCGCTTTGCGGGTCGCGCAAGGCTTGACGGAAAAAGTGACGATTACCGCCAAAGACATCAAAGGATATTTGGGCGCACCGCGATTTTATCCCGAAGAAGCGCGTTCGGAATTGCCGGCCGGAGTCGCGACCGGAATGGCCTGGACGGAAATGGGCGGGGAGGTTTTGTTCATCGAAGCGACACTTTTGCCGGGCGGCGGAGGTTTGACCTTGACCGGACAACTCGGCGAAGTGATGAAAGAATCGGCAATGGCGGCGCGGTCTTACTTGTGGTCGCACGCGGCGGAATTAGGAATTGACGCGGAAGCGATCAAACAAAACGGCGTTCACATCCACGTTCCGGCAGGCGCGATCCCGAAAGACGGACCAAGCGCGGGCGTCACGATGGCTTCGGCTCTCGCATCACTTTATACAGGCAGAAATGTCAGAAGCGATACGTCAATGACGGGCGAAATTACTTTATCGGGTTTGGTTTTTCCGGTCGGCGGAGTTAAAGAAAAAGTTCTCGCCGCGCATCGTGCGGGAATTCGGCGGATAATTTTGCCGGAACGAAACGAAGCCGACATCGAAGCCATTCCCGAAGATGTTCGCAAAGAACTCGAAATCATTCCCGCAAAATACATCAGCGACGTTCTGAAAGCGGCGTTGGAAACCGAAGTTACTGCGCCGAAAATAGAAAGCTATATTATTCCCGAAACAAAATCTTCGGATGGGACAAGCGAACCGCTAATTGCTAAGGATAAGGGATAATTTTTACGCGATTTAACTGAGCGCAGATTTGCGTTTCCAAAAAAATTAAAGCAAGATTGAGGACTGAAAACACGCTCAATCTTGCTTTAATTTTTTATAGTGCGGCAACTGCTTACTTCATTATTAGTGCGCTTGTGCGGCTGGCAAATCGTGTCGGCGCAGTATCATTTTGACTCTTGGACGACTGACAACGGCTTGCCGCAAAACGGCGTGCGTTCGATTACGCAAACGCCCGACGGTTATTTGTGGTTCACGACGTTTGACGGATTGGTACGTTTTGACGGCGTTAAACTTACAGTTTTCAATAATTAGACTTTGGACGAAGTGGGATTTGAAAAGCAGAATTGAACAGAGTAATTTAAATGATATGACCCGATTAAAAAAACTGAACAATTCTGCCGTGCTATTTTACAACTAAACTTTCTACATTCCAAAGCCTTTACCA